>CAMLKO010000253.1 GCA_946480495.1 uncultured Caulobacteraceae bacterium | reverse complement strand
GATGTCTCGATCCCCGTCTATCTGAACAGCCTGCGCAACCTGGCCGCCATCCTCGACAAGGCCGAGGCCCACGCGAAGGCGAACGGCGGCGATGTCGCGCACTACCAGGAGGCGCGGCTGATCGAGGACATGCATCCGCTGACCCGCCAGATTCAGATGGTCAGCGACGCGGCCAAAAGCGGCGCGGCCAGGCTCGCGGGCGTGGCGCCGCCCTCGATGCCCGACACCGAGACCACCTGGGCCGAGCTCAAGGAGCGGCTTCAGAAGACCATCGATTTCGTCGCCACCATCAAGCGCGAGCAGGTCGACGGCCGCGAGGACAGTACGATCGAGATGAACTTCCCCGGCCGCACGATGACCTTCACGGGCCGGGATTTCCTGACCAACTTCTCCCTGCCGAACTTCTTCTTCCACGTGGTCACGGCCTACGGCCTGCTGCGCAAGGAAGGCGTGCCGCTCGGGAAGATGGACTATTTGGCGGGCGCTCAGCAGGCCGGATAGTCGGTAGGCTGAACCTGCCGATACCAGGGCGGCGCGTACCGGTAGCCCACAACGGCCGGTACGCCGTCGGGCTGGGTCTTCAGGTAGATCAGCATCGTGTCCATAGAGGGTGGATCTGTGAGCACGATCGTACGCGCCCAGAAGGCTTTCGGCAGCGTGGGACCCGCGATCTGCAACCTGCTCTGCACCAGTACATCAGCCTGTACGCGCGGCACGACGCCGTGGAAGGCCGTCGGCATGTTGTCTATGGGCCGGTCGTTGGCGTAGCGCATCAGCCAGCCGACCACCGCAGCATCGTAACAGGCCGGGGGCTCGGCGGCCGCGGCCGACGACGCCATCCCAAGCGCCACCGCAGCGGCAATCATCGTGGTTCGCATCATTTCGAACGTCTCCCGTCCACGTATCGCGCAAGTTTCGCCGACTGTGGTGAAGAGGCCGTGAAGCTCGGCTCTAATGCTTCCCCCGGTCCCGGCCGAAGTTCGGTTCCGGTGACTCCTGACCCAGCGCGATAATCCCCCGCCGGATTTCGCGGGTCCTCGTGAAGATGTCGTGCAGCTTGTCGCCTTCCTCCCAGCGGATGGCGCGCGACAGCGCCTGCAGGTCCTCGGTGAAGCGGCCGAGCATCTCCAGGACCGCTTCCTTGTTGGCCAGGAAGATGTCGCGCCACATGGTGGGGTCGGAGGCGGCGATGCGGGTGAAGTCGCGGAAACCGCCGGCCGAGTATTTCATCACCTCGGCGCGGGTCACGTTCTCGAGGTCGGCCGCGGTGCCCACGATGTTGTAGGCGATCAGGTGGGGCAGGTGCGAGGTGACGGCCAGCACCAGGTCGTGGTGCTTCACGTCCATCGTCTCGACCTGCGAGCCCAGCGCGCCCCAGAAGGCCGACAGCTTCGCGACGGCCGCCTGGTATTCGGGCGAGGGGTCGTCGTTGGGGGTCAGGATCACCCAGCGGTTCTCGAACAGCTCGGCCAGGCCCGCGTCGGGGCCCGAACGCTCGGTGCCGGCGATGGGGTGGCCGGGGATGACGAAGACGCCCTTGGGGGCCGAGCCGTTCAGCGCCTCGGCGATGACGCCCTTGGCGGAGCCGACGTCGGTCACCGTCGCGCCGGCCTGCAGCGCCTTGGCGGCCGCCTTCATGGCCTTGCCGACGGCCAGCACCGGGGTGGCGAAGAGGACGAGATCGGCGCCCTGCACCGCATCGGCCGGATCGGCGGCGACGCGGTCGGCGAGGCCCAGCTCCTCGACGCGCTGGCGGACGTGGTCGTCCGCATCGAAGACGACGATTTCGCCCACGGCGCCCGTCTCGCGCGCGGCGCGCACGACGGAGGAGCCGATCAGCCCGCAGCCGATCACGGCCATGCGTTCGTAGAGTTTCGTCATCGGCGGCTCATGAACTCGGCGAGCGCATCGACGACCGCGCGGTTGTGTTCCTCGAGCCCGATGGTGATGCGCAGGTGGTCGGGCAGGTTGTAGGTCTTCACCGCGCGCACGATCAGGCCCTTGCCGGCCAGGAAGGGCTCGGCGTCGGCGGCGGTCTTGCCGGGCGTCTTGGGAAAGCCGACCAGCACGAAGTTGGCCGCGCTCGGCACGGGTTCGAGGCCAAGGCCGCCCAGCTGCTGCACCATGAACGGCCGCCAGCGGTCGACCAGCTCGACCGAACGGCGCTGGAACTCCTCGTCGCCAAGTGCGGCGACCGCCGCCTCGATGGCCGGGATGCCGACGTTGAACGGCGGGCGGATGCGCTCCAGGGCGTCGGCGATGTGCGGCGGGGCGTAGCACCAGCCGACGCGCAGCGCCGCCAGCCCGTGGATCTTCGAGAAGGTCCGGGTGACGACCACGTTCTCGGCCTCGCGGGCGAGGTCGACGCCGTCCTCGTAGGAGCGGTCGGTGGCGAACTCGGCGTAGGCGCCGTCCAGCACCAGCAGCACCGACGGCGGCAGGCCCGCATGCAGGCGGCGGACCTCGTCGCCCGAAATCCAGGTGCCGGTCGGGTTGGCCGGGTTGGCGATGAAGACGATGCGGGTGCGCTCGTCGACGAGCTTGAGGATCTCGTCGACGTCGATGGTGTAGCGGGTCTCCTTCGCGAACCGCACCTCGGCCTGGCAGGCGCGCGCGCCGATGGCGTAGGCGGCAAACCCGTGCTCGCCCTGGATGATGTTGTCGCCGGGCTCCAGGAACACCTGGTTCAGCATGGCGAAGATCTCGTCCGAGCCGCAGCCGAACACCAGCCGATCCGGTTCCAGCCGGTAGCGCTGGGCAATGGCGGCGCGCAGCGCGGTCGCCTTGCCGTCCGGGTACATCTGCAGGCGGGCCGAGGCCTCCGCATAGGCCGCCTTCGCCGCCTCGGAAGAGCCCAGGATGTTCTCGTTGGAGGACAGCTTCACCGGATGCTCGATCCCCTCGACCTTCGACTTGCCGCCCACGTACTGGGCGATGTCGAGGATTCCGGCCTTGGGGGTCGGTCGGCTGGCGGCGAAACGGTCGGAAGCGGAGGCGGTCATGAAGCGAAACCTTGGGGAAGGTGCGCCTCTTACACGTCCAAAGGCTCGGGCGCAGCCCCGATCACGCCGGAAAGCCGCCCGGGCGCGCGGGCGAGCCGCTCGTCGT
>CAMLKO010000252.1 GCA_946480495.1 uncultured Caulobacteraceae bacterium | reverse complement strand
CAGCTCATCCACGACCTGAAGAACGTCAACCCGGGCGCCCGCATCTCCGTGAAGCTGGTCTCGGAAGTGGGCGTCGGCACGGTCGCGGCGGGCGTCGCCAAGGCGCGCGCCGACCACGTGACCATCTCGGGCTTCGAGGGCGGCACGGGCGCCTCGCCGCTGACCTCGCTGACGCACGCGGGCTCGCCCTGGGAGATCGGCCTGGCCGAAACCCAGCAGACCCTGCTGCTGAACGGTCTGCGCGGCCGCATCGCCGTGCAGGTGGACGGCGGCATCCGCACGGGCCGCGACGTCGCCATCGGCGCGCTCCTGGGCGCCGACGAGTTCGGCTTTGCGACCGCGCCGCTGATCGCGTCCGGCTGCATCATGATGAGGAAGTGCCACCTCAACACCTGCCCGGTGGGGGTGGCGACGCAGGACCCGGTGCTGCGCGCGCGCTTCACCGGCCAGCCCGAGCACGTGATCAACTACTTCTTCTTCGTGGCCGAGGAGCTGCGCGGCATCATGGCCGAGCTCGGCTTCCGCACGCTCAACGAGATGATCGGCCGCGTCGACTGCCTCGACATGGCTCCGGCGCTCGACCACTGGAAGGCCAAGGGCGTCGACCTCTCGCGCATCCTCTACGAGCCGAAGGTCGACCCGGTGCTGTCGCGCTGGAACGCCGAGCGCCAGGACCACGGCCTCGACGCCGCGCTGGACCACAAGCTGATCGCGGCCTCAAAGTCCGCCCTGCAAAAGGGCGAGCCGGTCCGCATCGCCATGGACGTCTGCAACGTCAACCGCAGCGTCGGCGCCATGCTCTCGGGCGAGGTCGCCAAGCGCTACGGCCACGACGGCCTGCCGTCGGACACCATCTCCATCAGCCTGCGCGGCACCGCCGGCCAGAGCTTCGGCGCCTTCCTGGCCCACGGGGTGACGCTGGAGCTGACCGGCGACGGCAACGACTACGTCGGCAAGGGCCTCTCGGGCGGCCGCGTCATCGTGCGCCAGCCGGAAGGCGTGGGCCGCGAGCCGACCGAGAACATCATCGTCGGCAACACGGTGCTCTACGGCGCCATCGCGGGCGAGGCCTACTTCAACGGCGTGGCGGGCGAGCGTTTTGCGGTCCGCAACTCCGGCGCCGTCGCCGTCGTCGAGGGCGCGGGCGACCACTGCTGCGAATACATGACCGGCGGCGTCGTCGTGGTGCTGGGCCAGACCGGCCGCAACTTCGCGGCGGGCATGAGCGGCGGCGTCGCCTACGTCTACGACCCCGACGGCCGCTTCGCGCAGCTCTGCAACACCGCCATGGTGGACTTCGAAAAGCTGGACGTCGCGTCCGGCGACCTCGACGACCCGCGCTGTCCCCAGCAGAAGGCGCCGGGCGCGCACGACGCCGGCATGGGCGACATGCTGCGCTTCGACGCCGAACGGTTGCGCATCCTGGTCGAGCGGCACCGGCTCTATACGGGCTCGGCCCGCGCGGGCGAGATCCTGGAGAACTGGGACGCCGCCCTGCCGCACTTCATCAAGGTGATGCCGAAGGACTACCGGCGCGCCCTGCTCGAGCTGGAGGCCGAACGGCAAGCCGCCGTCACGGTCGCCGCCGAATAAGATTTTTCGGAGTAACTGACAGATGGGCAAGCCCACCGGCTTTCTCGAGATCGAGCGCCATGACCGCACCTACGACAAGGTCGAGGAGCGGCTGAAGACGTGGAAGGAATTCGTCCACCCGCTGCCCGCCGGCGAGGTGAGCAAGCAGGGTGCGCGCTGCATGGATTGCGGCATCCCGTTCTGTCACTCCGGCTGCCCGGTCAACAACCTGATCCCGGACTGGAACGACCTCGTCTATCGCGACGAGTGGCGCGAGGCGCTGGACGCGCTGCACCAGACCAACAACTTCCCGGAATTCACCGGCCGCGTCTGCCCCGCGCCCTGCGAGGCGTCCTGCACGCTGAACATCGACGACAGCCCCGTCACCATCAAGACGATCGAGTGCGAGATCATCGACCGCGGCTGGAAGGAAGGCTGGGTCGAGCCGCTCTGCGCGCCGCGCGGCACCGGCAAGCGCGTCGCGGTCATCGGCTCGGGCCCGGCGGGCCTCGCCTGCGCCCAGCAGCTGGCGCGCGCGGGTCATGCGCCGACGGTGTTCGAGAAGAACGACCGCATCGGCGGGCTGCTCCGCTACGGCATCCCCGACTTCAAGATGGAGAAGCACCTCATCGACCGCCGCATCGCCCAGATGGAGGCCGAAGGGGTGATCTTCCGGACCAACATGGAGATCGGCAAGGTCGTCACCGTCCAGCGCCTGCTGGACGACTATGAGGTCCTGGTGCTGGCCGGCGGCGCCGAACTGCCGCGCGACCTGGAGATCCCGGGCCGCGAGCTCGACGGCGTCCATTTCGCCATGGATTTCCTGACCCAGCAGAACAAGCGCGTGGCGGGCGATCCCGAGGACAAGGCCGCTCCGAACGGGACCATCTCCGCCAAGGGCAAGCACGTCGTCGTGATCGGCGGCGGCGACACGGGCTCCGACTGCATCGGCACGTCCAACCGCCACGGCGCGGCGTCCGTCACCCAGCTGGAGATCATGCCCCAGCCGCCGGTTCGCGAGAACAAGTCGCTGACCTGGCCCGACTGGCCGCTGAAGCTGCGCACCTCCTCGTCCCACGAGGAAGGCGCGGAACGCGAATTCGCGGTCCTGACCAAGCGTTTCGTCGGCTCGAAGGGCAAGGTCGAGGCCATCGAGTGCTGCCACGTCGAATGGGTCAGTGAGAACGGCCGCATGGTCATGCGCGAGGTCGAGGGCAGCACCTTCGCCCTGAAGGCCGACCTCGTCCTCTTCGCCATGGGCTTCCTTGGCCCACGCACCCAGGGCGCCGTCGAGCAGTCGGGCGTCGAGCTCGATGCGCGCGGCAACGTACTGGCCAACACCAGCGACTACGGCACCTCCAACCCCCGCATCTTCGCCTGCGGCGACATGCGGCGCGGCCAGTCTCTGGTCGTCTGGGCCATCCGCGAAGGCCGCCAGTGCGCCGAGTCGGTCGATGCGTATCTGATGGCCGAGACGCGCGCCTCGGCCTGAAATCGCTCCGGAAATCGCGCTTTCCAACAGGCTGAGCCGCAAGCTCAGCCTGTTTTCGTTTGCGC
>CAMLKO010000251.1 GCA_946480495.1 uncultured Caulobacteraceae bacterium | reverse complement strand
TTGAAGTTGGTGCCTTCCAGCAGCTGGGCCAGCGCCTCGTCCGACGACAGCGCGCCCTTGGCGCCGCGGGTGTGCACGCCGCTGACGTCGGCGATGCGGTAGATGATCTGGATGCCCGACTGACGGGCGTAGGTGTCCAGCGCCACCGACAGATCCCCCGCCGGCACGTCGAAATCGCGGGTCTGGGCCTGCGCCATCGCGCCGGCGCTGAGCGCGATGGCGCACACGCCGCCGGCCAGCATGGTCTTCAGATAGGTCCGTCGTGGCATGATCTTCGATCTCCCCCCTGGCGGCCTCCTGCCGCTCTACGGACTACTGAGACGAAGCCTCGGCGCCGATCCGGTACGCCGTCAGCCGGAAATTACGATCTCCTCGCCATCATCCTTGACGGAAAGCCCGAACGCCTGCTGCAGCAGACGGGCGAAGGCGTCGATATTCTGCGCCTCGAAACTGCCGCCGATGCGGACGTTGGCGGCCACGTCGCCCTCCACCACCAGCTTGCGGCGGTTGTAGCGGTTGAATTCGGTGACCGCGTCGGCCAGCGTCGAGCGGTCGAAAACCAGCATCCCTTCGCGCCAGGACAGCTCGGTTTCCACCTTCTGGATCGAGGGCGGCGCGAGCAGCGTCGCCTCGCCCTTGGCCAGCGCCAGGTCGCCGCGGGTCAGCACGGCGGGCCGCGCGCGCTGTTGGCGGATCGGATCGACACGGACGCGGCCCTCGACGACGGCGACCTCGACCCCCTCCCCTTCGCGGCGCACCAGGAACTTGGTGCCGAGCACGGTGATCCGGCGCGGACCGGCATAGACGACGAAGGGCCGCGAGGCGTCGTGGGCGACCTCGAAATAGGCCTCGCCGCGGTCGAGCCAGACGGTCCGGTGGTCGTCGGCGATGGAGGTGCGCAGCTTCGTGTCGGTGTTGAGCTCGACGCGGGTGCCGTCCTTCAGCGGCACGGTGGCGTGGCCGCCGATGTCGGTGGAATAGGCGTGGCCGGGCTTGGCCACCGTGACCACGCCAAAGCCGGCGCCCAGCACGATGCCGACCGCCGCCACGGCCGCGGCGATGCGGCCAAGCAGCGCGCGGGTCGGACGCAGGCCGAAATCCGAGCCCCTCAACGCCGCCAGCCGGTCGGCCCGGCCCCACACCGACTGCAGGCGCAGGTAGGCGACGCGGTGGGCCATGTCGGCCTCGATCCAGGCGTCGAGCGCGGCCTGGTCGGCGGGGGACCACTCGCCGCTGTCCTGGCGCGCGAGCCAGGCGGCGGCCTTTTCCTCGATCTGCAGCGCCGCACTCATGGGACCACCCTGCGGCGGGCGGAGGCGGCGCGGCGGATGCGGCCCGGTCCGCCCAGCATGAAGTCGGCCAGCGCGCGCATGCCGTGCGCGGTCTGGCGCTCGACGGTGTCCTCGCGGATGCCCATGCGGGCGGCGACCTCGCGCTGGGACAGGCCCTCGATCTTGCGCAGCACCACCACCTCGCGGCACCGCGCTGGCAGCTGGTCGAGCCCGGCCTGCAGGCGGCGCAGCTCGTCGCGCGCGGTGACGTGGCGGTCGGGCGTCACCTCATCGACGGTGACCGCCCAGCCGTCCAGATCCACAGCCACCTCAAGCGGCACCACGCGCGCATGGCGCATGCGGTCGATCAAGAGGTTGCGGGCGGTGGCGAAGACGAAAGCCTTGGTGTTGATCGGTTGCGCGGCCGCGGCGGCCTCGCAGACGCGGGCGTAGACCTCCTGGCGCAGATCGACGATGTCCGCCTCCGTGCGCCAGTTGCGGCGCAGGAAACGCATCAGCGCCGCCTCATGGGGCAGCACCTCGTTCACGAACCATTCGTCCAACGCGCGCGGGTCCACACGAGCCCCCGGAGTCCTTCACGACTCTACCGTGACGAAGCAGCGCGGGAAATCCGGTACGCGGGCGGGTGGAAAAAGTTGAGGCGGCGGGCTGGGGAGCCTGCCGCCTCAGTGAATCCGGTTCAGAGGGGACCGAAGCCGGAGGGAGCTCTAGCCGCCGAAGCCGACCGCGATCTTGAAGTAGGGACCGTCGATGGTGCGGTCGCCGTCCTTGTGCTCGTCGTAGCCGACATCCAGCACATCGAAGTAGCGCTCCCAGCGATACCCGGCGCCGACCTTGAAGCGCTGGATTTCGTACGAGAGGCCGAGCGACAGGTCGACCATCGGCACGCTCACCGACTTGTTGCGAGGCGCGATGTCGATGGGGGTCTCGGTCAGGGGCGGAAGCACGCCGTAGGTAAGCTCCTGGTGGTATTTCGCCTCGGAATGTTCTTGCCCCACCGTTCCCGAGACGGCGCTCTTCTGCTTGCCGAACAGGACGCCGCCGGTGATCGACCAGTCCATGTCGAGGTGGCCGGTCTCGGGTTCGCCGAACAGTCGCTGTGCCGCGTCCCAGGACAACGTCGGCCCGGCGCCCGTGAATTCCCGATCCGCGGCGAGAGAGGCCTGGAAATGGTCTCGCGAGGCTTCGTACTTGCCAAAGCCGTCGGGGATGACCCAGTTCGGCATCCCGTTCATGTCGGCACGGGTCGTCGATTCAAGATGGGCGTAGCGCAGGCCCGCGCTCATCACGGAATGGCTGTTGCCCAGGGCGCCAAGCCCCACGTCGTGGCCAACTGCGAAGTCGGCGACCAGGTGATCTACCTTTTCTCGGGCCGAGGAGTCGGACCAGTTCGTGCCGGTCAGCAGGGCGTAGGCGTAAGGCCCCTCCGGATCGCAGAAGAAGCCATAAGGTCCGCTGGGGAGGAACAGGCAACGGGCCGGCCCAGCCGCTTCCGAGGCGTGAACGAGAGCGGTGCTCTTGTTGGCCCGCCCGTTTCTGAGGGCCGCCGTGATGCTCCAGGTCGCCGATCCGGGCCGGTAGGTGATGCGGACCTCACGTCCGTCGCCCCAGTCGAGGTCGCGGTTCTGCGCCGCCACAGGGCTGATGGCGTGGGAGAAGGCGTCGACGAAATCCGGAGCCAGCGGAGCGTACGGAGCATCGTTGCGCTGGACCTGGCCGCTGAGTTCGACCGTCAGCGGGTAAGGCCCGGTGTGGTTGGGGTTCGCCCCGGTCCACCAGCCTTCGCCGTTCCATTCCTTGGTGACCCGCAGGCCGTAGAGGCGGGGCTCGGTCAGGAA
>CAMLKO010000250.1 GCA_946480495.1 uncultured Caulobacteraceae bacterium | reverse complement strand
CCGGACTGGGGGTCGGAGGCTCTCCGGATCAGGATGGAGTTCTTGTCGGTGCGCTGGGCGGTCAGCCCCGTGCCGTCGAGCAGCGCGATCAGGGCCTGGTCGGTCGAGAGCGCGCCTCTCAGCTCCGGCGAGCGCAGGCCGGAGACGAGGCGGGAGTCGACCAGGATGTTGGCGCCGGTCTGATGGCCCACCGCCTGGATGGCCGCGGCCATCTCCATGCTGGGCTGGTTGAAATCGTAGGTCGCTTCCTGCGCCCAGGCCGGCGCCGCGATCGCCGCGGCGATGGCGCCGGCGGCCGCACCGCCGATCAGATAGTTGCGTAAACCCGACTTCGACATCGACAAATCCCCCCGTTCTGAACCGAACCTTTTGGTGGCCGGTCGGCCCTTCAAGGTCGGTAGACGAACGACGGAGGTCAGACCTCACACGCCTCCGGGAGAAAAATTACGACGCGCCCTGCGGCTGGGCCAGCAGGATGCGGCCGGGCTGTTCGACGACCGCCAGCCCGTATTGCGCGGCGACGGTGCGCGCGAAGGACTCGCTCTCGCCGGACTTGAAGATGCCCGAGATGCGCAGGCCCGCGACGTCCGGGCTCTCGATCTCGAGCGGGGTCGGGCTGTAGCGGTTCATCTCGGCGATCGCCTCCGACAGCGGGGTGTCGTCGAGCAGGATCTCGCCGCTGCGCCAGGCGGTGACGGCCTCCAGCGGCGGGCGGTCGACCCTGGGCGATGCCTTGGCGTCGGCGACGCGCAGGCGCTGGCCCGGCGTGAGGAACACGGGTTTGGCCTTCGCCGCGACCGGCGTGACCGTCACCTTGCCTTCCAGCAGGGTCACCGAGACGCCGTGATCCTCGTCGCGCACGACGAAGGAGGTGCCGACCGCCCTCACCTGCTGGCCCTCGGCGGTGACGATGAAGGGGCGCCGCGCGTTCTTGGCGACGTCGAACTGCGCCTCGCCGCGCACCAGCCGCAGGTCGCGCTCGCCCTTGGTGTAGTGGACGACGAGCCGGGTGTTGGTGTTCAGCGCCACGCGCGAACCGTCGGCCAGGCGCACGACGCGCTGCTCGCCGATCTTCGTCGTGTAGACCGGATCGCGCAGCAGGCCCCAGGCGCCGGCGCCGGCCACCACCGCGACGGCCGCTAGCGACGCGGCGATCCGCATCCGGTTCGCCTGCCGCGCACCCGGTCCGGCGCGAAGGCCAATGGCGGCGCCGCCGATCCCCTCCCACACCGCGGTGGCGCGATCGAAGGCGGCGGCGTGGGCCGGGTCGGCCTCCATCCAGCGGCGGAAGGCGCGCTCGGTGGCGGCGTCGCGTTCGGGACCCTGCAGGCGCGCGACCCAGGCGGCGGCCTCCGCGCGGACGGCGGCCGGCTGGGCGGGCGCGGGCGTGGAGGTCGAGGCGGTCACCATCCCTCCATCCAATCCATCAGGAACAGCACGGCGCGCGCGATCTGCTTTTCGACGGCGCTGACGGATATGCCCTCGCGCCGGGCGATCTCGGCGTAGGTCAGGCCGTCCAGTCGTTGCGCCAGCAGCATGTCGCGCGTCCGGGGTTTGAGGGCGAGCAGCCCCTGTCTCAGTCTCTCTAGACGATCTCGACCCTGCAGAACCTCATCCGGGCCGGGCGAAGAATCGGCAAGATGGAAGTCGTCGAGCGCGCGGCCCGAGAAGGGGCTGCGGTGTTTGCGGCGGCCCGCGTCGACGGCGAGGTTCAGGGCGGCGCGCACGACGAAGGCCTCCGGCTCGCGCACCTCGGCCGTCTGGCGGTAGGTCTCGAACTTCAGGAACGCCTCCTGCACCAGGTCCTCCGCCTCATCGGCCGAGGCGCCCCGCTTTTGCAGCGTGACCCGAAGTCCGGAAATGAGCTGCCTGATCGGCCGCATCGGTTGGAACGCCCGCGTGTATGCACGTACGCGTTAGGCTGCGCCGGTCACCGGGCCTGTCAAGCGCGCCCGCAAGAAACGAGGCGGCCGCCGGGGAGCGACCGCCTCGAGTTGATCCGGTTCAGAGGGGACCGAAGCCGGAGGGTCTGCTAGCCGCCGAACCCGACGGCGATCTTGAAGTAGGGGCCGTCGATGGTGCGGTCGTAGGACTTGCGCTCGGCGTAACCCGCGTCGAGCACGTTGTAGTACCGCTCCCAGCGGTAGCCCGCGCCGACCTTGATGCGCTGGATGTCGTAGGAGAGGCCCAGCGACAGATCGAGCACCGGCGCGGTGACGGACTTCGAACGCGGCGCGGGCGCGGGAACCACGGTGGTGGGGCCGCTCTGCGTCAGGCCGCTGTAGTACTTGCCGCTGAAGTAAGCCGAGGTGGCCTGGCCGCCGACGGACGTTTTCTGCCTGCCGAACAGAACGCCCCCGGTCAGCGCCCAGTCGAGGTTGACGCGGCCGGTGGCGTCATCGCCGACCAGCGGATGCGACGCCTCCCATGACAGGGTGGGGCCGGCCCCCTTGAATTCGCGATGGGCCTTCAGGTCGGCCGCATAATGCTGGCTATGCGAGTACTTGGCGATGGCGTATTCGGCCGGAATATACCAGTCGCCGACCGCGTACAGCTTCAGCCCCGTATCGGATTTGAACTGCGCGTAGCGAAGGCCCGCCGACAGGGTCGACTTCATGCCAAGGCCCATGCCGATGTCGCGGCCGACCCCGAAGTCGACGAGGGTGTGCTCCTCGCGATTGGTGACGGTCGCGTCGTCATAGTTTGTACCGCTAAAGTAATATTTTGGATTCTGGTAATATTCGCACGCGGCCTGAGACAGGATGCAGCCCGGATCGCTTTTTTCCGTCCCCAGGATCTTGTTCGTGCCGTTGGTCCGGCCAATCCGCACGCCGCCGAAGACGCGCCACGGGCTGTTGGGCACGGCGTAGGTGATCTTCACATCGCGCCCATCGCCCCAATCAAGGTCCTGGTTCTGCGCGCTATTGGGCCTGAGCGCGTCGGAGAAGTTGCCGATGAAGCTCGGCGTGACCGCCGAGTACGGCGCGTCCTGCCGCTGGACCATGCCGCCGATTTCGATCGTGAGCGGATAGGGCTCGCCGGCGGGATGGTTGGGATTGGCGCCCGTCCACCAGCCCTCGCCGTTCCACTCCTTGGTGACCCGCAGACCGTAGAGGCGCGGCTCGGTCAGGAAGACGTTGGT
>CAMLKO010000249.1 GCA_946480495.1 uncultured Caulobacteraceae bacterium | reverse complement strand
GGCGGATCGTGCGTTACGCGCCGGACGGATCGGTCGATCGGATCGTGGAGGTTCCCGTCCAGCAGCCTTCCAGCTGCGCCTTCGGGGGGCCGGACCTGACCACGCTCTACATCACGACGGCGCGGGAATACCTGTCGGACGAGGCGCTCGCGAAGCAGCCGTTGGCGGGTTCGGTGCTGGCGTTCGACGCCGGGGTGAAGGGGCTGGCGCTGCCGACCTTCGACGGCTGAACCAATGTTACTCTCAAGCTGTTTATCGACCGGGGCCAGAGGGCGCGCCGGGAGATATTCGTGACTGACAAGCCAAAGCCGCTTCGCAGCACGCGCTCCTACGGCAAGCTCGACCGCGACGGATTCATCCACCGCAGCTGGATGAAGGGCACAGGCCTGCCCGACCACGCCTTCGACGGGCGCCCCATCATCGGCATCTGCAACACCTGGTCGGAGCTGGTCACCTGCCAGGCGCACCTGCGTGAGCTCGCGGAATTCGTGAAGCGCGGCGTCTGGGAAGCCGGCGGCGTGCCGCTGGAGTTTCCGGCCATGAGCCTGCCCGAGACGCAGATGCGGCCGACGGCGATGCTGTTTCGCAACCTGCTGGCCATGGAGGTCGAGGAAAGCATCCGCGCCAACCCCATCGACGGGGTCGTGCTGCTGGGCGGCTGCGACAAGACCACGCCGGGCCAACTGATGGGCGCGGCCAGCGTGGATCTGCCGACCATCGTGCTGTCGTCGGGACCCATGCTGAACGGCAAGTTCCACGGCCAGGACATCGGCTCGGGCACCGACGTGTGGCGCTTTTCCGAAGCCGTGCGGGCCGGCGAGATGAGCCTGGCCGACTTCCTCAGCGCCGAGGCCGGGATGAGCCGCTCGAACGGCGTCTGCAACACCATGGGCACGGCCTCGACGATGGCGAGCCTGGTGGAGGCGCTGGGCATGGCCTTGCCGAACAACGCCGCCTATCCGGGCCCGGATTCCCGGCGAAAGACCCTGGCCCACCTGACCGGCAACCGGATCGTCGAGATGGTGAAGCAGGACATGCGCCTGTCGGCCATCGTCACCCGCGAGGCGTTCGAGAACGCGATCCTGGTGCACGCCGCGATCGGCGGCTCGACCAACGCGGTGATCCATCTGCTGGCGCTGGCCGGGCGGGTCGGCGTGCCGCTGTCGCTGGACGACTTCGACGCGTTGTCCCGTGACGTGCCTTTGCTTGTGAATCTAATGCCTTCCGGCAAATACCTGATGGAAGATTTCTGCTACGCGGGCGGCGTTCCGGCGGTGATGAAGGAACTCGGAACCGTGCTGCGGGGCGATGCCCCGACCGTGACCGGCATGACCCAGGCCGAATTGGTGCAGCAGGCGCAGTGCTGGAACCGCGAGGTCATCGGCACGATGGAGAACCCCATCGGCCCCTCGTCCGGCGTTTGGGTGCTGCGCGGCAACCTTTGCCCGCACGGGGCCATCGTGAAACCCAGCGCCGCGACGCCCGCCCTGCTGACGCACCGGGCCAAGGCCGTCGTGTTCGAGACCATCGAGGACTACAAGGCCCGCATCGACGATCCCGACCTGCCGGTCGACGAAACCTCCATCCTGGTGCTGAAGGGCTGCGGGCCGAAGGGCTATCCGGGCATGCCCGAGGTCGGGAACATGGCGCTGCCGCGCAAGCTGCTGGCCAGGGGCGTGCGCGACATGGTCCGCATCTCCGACGCGCGTATGAGCGGAACGGCCTACGGCACGGTAATCCTTCACGTTTCTCCGGAGGCCGAGGCGGGCGGGATGCTGGCGCTGGTGCAGACCGGCGACGAGATCGAGTTCGACGGTCCCAACCGCCGGCTCGAGCTGCGGGTGGATAAGGCCGAGCTCGCGCGGCGGCGAACTGAGTGGGAAGCAAACCGCAAGCCGCCACAGTTCACCCGCGGCTGGTACAGGCTCTACATCGACACCGTCATGCAGGCCGACACCGGCTGCGACCTCGACTTCCTGGTGGGCAAATCGTCCTCGGTGGTCCTGAGGGAGTCGCACTGATGGCCTACGCCACCTACCCGAGCCTGGAGGGCAAGGTCGTCTTCATCACCGGCGGCGCGTCGGGGATCGGGGCGACGGTCGTCGAGACCTTCCATGCGCAGAAGGCGAAGGTGGCCTTCGTCGACCTCGACGAGGCGGACGGAAAGGCGCTGTCGGACCGCCTGCCGGGCTCATGGTTCCGGACGTGCGATGTGACCGATCCGGCGGCGCTGCAGGCCTCGATCAAGGCGGCGGCCGAGGCGCTCGGTCCGGTCACCGTGCTGATCAACAACGTCGCCAACGACACCCGCCACGTCGCCGCCGAGATGACGATCGAGCAGTGGCAGAAGAACCAGGCGGTGAACCTCGACCCGGTCTTCATCGCCTCCACCGCCGTCTATCCGATGATGAAGCAGGCGGGCGGCGGCGTGATCATAAACGTCAGTTCGATCAACGCCTTGCTGGGACCTCCTGACCTGGTCGGCTACGTCGCGGCCAAGGGCGCGATCAACGCCATGAGCAAGACGCTCGCCCGCGAGTGGGGCGCCGACAACATCCGGGTCAACGCGCTCTCGCCCGGCTGGGTGATCACCGAGCGGCAGCTGAAGCTGTGGCTGACCCCCGAGGCCGAAGCCGACTGGATGAAGCAGGTGGCGCTGCAGAAGCGGATCATGCCCGACGACATCGCCCGGCTGATGCTGTTCATGGCTTCCGACGACAGCCAGATGATCACCGGCCAGAACATCGTCATCGACGGCGGGCGCACCTGAGGCCATGGCCGATCCCGCCTTCCTCGCCTGCGACTGGGGGACCACCAACCTTCGCGCCTGGGTGGTCGGCGGCGACGGCGAGGTGCTGGCGAGCCGGGACTTCGAGCTCGGGGTTTCCAGGCTGGCGCCCGGTGAAGCGCAGGCCCGGTTCGAGGGCGAGGTGCGGCCGGCGCTGAACGCCCAGAACTTGCCGGCCATCCTCTGCGGCATGATCGGCTCGAACCTCGGCTGGCGGCAGGTGGACTATCTGGCCTGTCCCGCGGGCCTGGAGGATCTGCGGCGGGGCCTGTGCACGGTCGCCGAGGGCGTGCGCATCGTGCCTGGCCTGCGCGGCGAGGGCCTGGCGGGCGCGCCGGACGTGATGCGCGGCGAGGAA
>CAMLKO010000248.1 GCA_946480495.1 uncultured Caulobacteraceae bacterium | reverse complement strand
TTGGCGGGTTCGGGGCCCGCCACGACGGGCCTTATCCGTTCACCGTCGAGTTCGGTGGTCAGGTTCAACGTCATGACGCGCCAAATGAAGTGCTGGACCCGCTCGCCGGGGCCTTTCCCCGGTCGCTGGACGTGCTCGGTCAGGCTCAGCAGGCCGATCTCGACTGGGGCGACGGTCGCGACGTCAAGCTGACATGGCGGCCGGACAGCGGCCCATGGACGGTGTCGGCCGCAATCCGGTATGGCAAGACCAATGGACACGCCACGCCAGGGTCTCATTACGAGAGCGATGCCGCCTGCGCGTTCGGCGATTACTATGCTTCAAATTGCCAGGCAAAGTACGACGACCCGTTCTGGGGGCCGTTTACACATCTGACCCGGACCGATTGGTCGGATGCCTCGATCATCGATCGAGAGGAGTATGACCTGGTCGACCTGGTTGTCGGTCGCGACGTCGGCCTGGGGCGGCTTAATCGTTCGACGGTCAGCTTCGGCCTGCGCCACGCTTCATTCGACTCCACAACCCGCGCGGAATTTCATGGCGTGCCCGACTGGATGATCCCGGAGGGATACCTCCAGCCCGGATTCTTCAACGGCGCCGTCGCCACGCATACGCAATACGAGGTGAATTTCAGCGCTCGCCGCAAGTTTTCGGGGTTCGGGCCGACCATCGGTTGGGACGCGTCCTATCCGGTGGTGGGCGACGCGGAGGCCGGCCATCTCGATCTTGATTGGTCGATATCGGGCGGGGTGCTGTTCGGGGATCAGAAGACGGCCGCCTACGGGACCAGCCAGGCGCTCTATTTCGAGACGTCCGGTCTGGATCTCGTCCTCGGCCCGCAGGGGCTGGCGGCTCCAACAACGACGACAACTTTGTCGTTCAACTCCGCGCGTTCAAACAGCAAAACGATCCCGACCGTGGATGCGAGTGTCGGCCTGTCCTACAGCGTTGACCGCTTCAAGGTCGGCGGCGGCTATCGGTGGGAGCGCTACTTCGATGTGCTCGACACCGGCTACACCGAACGCCGGAACGCCGACCGCACCATCGACGGTCCCTACTTCAAGGTCTCCGTCGGCTTCGGCGGCTAGACGCTCCGGCTTCGGTCCCCTCTGAACCGGATCAACTGAAGGCGGCGGGCCCAACACCCGCCGCCTTTTCTTCACCCGCTTGACACTCCCGCCGACCGGGGCGGACGCTCGTACGCGTACGTGTGAGGGGCTTGTGGACGAGCGCGCCGACAAGATGGCCTGGTTCAAGGCGCAGATCCTGCCGCACGAGGCGGCGCTGCGCCGGCGCCTCGCTGCGCTGCGCATTCCAGACATCGACGACGTGGTCAGCGAGGTGCTGGTCCGCGCCTTCTCCAGCGACAACTGGCGGCGGATGGATCAGGGCAGGGCGCTGGTCTTCCAGATCGCCCGCAATCTGCTGATCGACGCCGCCCGGCGCCACGCCATCGTCTCCATCGATTTCGTCGCCGACCTCGAGACCCTGCAGCTGGACGACGGCGCCCCCGGGCCCGAAGCCGCCGTCGCCGCGCGCGACGAGCTGCGCCAGCTGCAGCGCGCGCTCGACGCCCTGCCGGCGCAGCAGCGCAAGGTCTTCCTGATGCGCCGCGTGCAGGATTTGTCGCCGCATGAGATAGCGGCGGAGCTGCGGTTGTCCGTTTCTACAGTAGAGAAGCACCTGGCGAAGGCCATGGTCGCCGTCACGCGCGCGTTGGGCGCGGCGGAACCGGTCGGACGCCCCGGTGCGGACGAGGGTCGATGGCGCAGGACGAAGCGATAATGGAAGCGGCCGCCGCCCTCTTCGCGCGCGCCCAGTCCGGCTCGGCCGCCCCGGCGGAGATCGACGCCTGGCTGGACGCCGACCCCGCGCACGCCGTCGCCTATGCCCGGATCGAGGCCGCCTGGGACCGCGCCGAGCGCCTGAAGGCCCTGCCCGAAATCATGCTCGAGGAACCGGCCTTCCAGCCGACCCGCCGGATGGCCGCGGCGCTGGCTGTCGGCGTCATCGGCGCGGGCGCGGCGGGCGCCTGGCTCGTCACCCGCCACCCGGTCGAGGCGACCGCGCGCGGCGAGCGCCGCACCGTCTCCCTGCCCGACGGCAGCCGCGTCGAGCTCAACACCAACAGCCGCATGACCGTCGCCTATTCCGAAGGCCGCCGCGACATCACCCTCTCGCGCGGCGAGGCGCTGTTCGAGGTCGCCAAGGACCCTGCGCGCCCCTTCGTCGTGAAGGCCGGCGAGGCGGAGGTCCGCGCCGTCGGCACCGCCTTCAACATCCGCCTGCGCGACAAGGTCGTCGAGCTCACCGTCACCGAAGGCGTCGTCGCCATCGACGAGCACAATGCGAAAGCCCCGCCCAAACACGTGCCCCAGGGCAAGGGCGCCGTGATCGCCACCGGCGCGGTCGCCGAACTCGACCTCGACCCCGAGGTGCTGCGCCGGCGCCTGCTGTGGCGCGACGGGGTGGTGGAGTTCGAGGGCGATACGCTCGAACAGGCCGCCGGCGAGTTCAACCGCTACAACGAAGGCAAGCTGGTGGTGGCCGACCCGCAGGTCGCCTCGATCCGCGTCGGCGGCCGCTTCGGCACCCACGAGGTCGACCGCTTCCTGCACGCGCTGGAGGCCGGCTTCCCGGTCCGCGCCGTGCCGGGCGAGGACGGCGTCACCTACCTGGTGCACGCCTCGTCGTAAGAAATCTTGCGGCCGCAATAGAGGTCGCGCGCCGCTCGTCCGTTTCCAGTGGGCAGGGAGCTCGAAGCTTCCGCAACTGAAAACGGGGGGAAGACACAATGGCAGGCAACGGAGCGATTGCGCACAGGCGCCTGAAGACGGCTCTGCTCGGCGGCGCCGCGGCGGCATTGCTGGCGAGCGCCGCGATGGCGCAGGACGCATCCATCAGGTTCGACATCGCCGCCCAGGACGCGAGCTCGGCGCTGAACGATTTCTCGCGCCAGTCCGGCGTGCGGGTGCTGTTCCCCTTCGACGCGGTGGCGGGCAAGCACGTGGCGGGCCTGCACGGCGACATGACCGTGCAGCAGGCGCTCGACACGCTCGCCAAGGCGACCGGCCTGACCGTCGCGGCCAACGACGGCCAGACAGTGACGCTAACCGCCCCCCAGTCCGGCAGCGCCGCGGGGGACGGCGCTGA
>CAMLKO010000247.1 GCA_946480495.1 uncultured Caulobacteraceae bacterium | reverse complement strand
CCGGCGCCGTACGTTGCCGGCGTTACCGACAATAGCGACTGCATGCAGAACTACCTGCCGGAGATTGACCTGAGCAACGGCGGTGGAGTGAGCGTGACCGGCGGTCTCAACTGCGTCTACATAGAGACGAATAACATCCATCAACTGGAAGACCTTGGGCACAACTACTTCCTCAGCAAGAATCCTTACAAGCTGATGTCGTATGCGGCGTTCGGCGAAGTTTACTACAATATCGCCGAGAACCTGAAGCTCACGGCTGGCCTGCGCTGGACGGTGGACAAGAAGGACGCCCCGATCATTCCAAGCTGGATTCTGGCCTCTGGCGGCGTTGGCTATCCCGTGCTCGAAGTGGTGGAGCAGGAGTGGCGCGAGCCCACGGGGCGCCTGACCCTGGACTGGAAGCCCGACCTTTCCTTCACCGACGAGACCCTGCTCTACGGTTCGTACGCCCACGGCTACAAGGCGGGCGGCGCCAATCCGCCGCCGGCGGCCGTAGTTCTCAACCGCTCAACCGAAAACGGCGTGCCGCCGGCCTCCGAGACCCATCCGCGGACCTTTGATGCGGAATTCGTCGACGCCTTCGAACTCGGCGCCAAGAACACACTCCTCGATGGCCATTTGACGCTGAACCTTGCCGCCTTCTACTACGACTACAAAGGCTACCAGTTATCCCAGATTGTCGATCGGACTGCGATCACCAGGAATTTCGACGCCGATATCTGGGGACTGGAAGTCGAAAGCGACTGGCGGCCTGTCGAGAATCTGAGGCTGGGCCTCAAGCTCGGCTTCGAGGACACCAAGGTCGGCGATGGCATGAAGGCCGTCGACATCATGGACCGCACCGCTGGCGACCCGAACTGGATACTCGTCAGGCCCTTCCCGGTCTATCCATCCAGCTGTATCGTTCCGAAATCGGTCGTGGTCTATCAGACCTCCGCCGAATCCCAGCCTACCTGGCACATTCCAGGCACCGTCGGATCCGGGAATTCTGACGGGGCGTGCGAGCGCGCCTATGCCAATGGCGTGGACCCACTCACCAACCTTCCGTATGTGGCGAATCCTACCGTCATGAAGAATCCCGGTGGGCAGATTGTGCCAATGAATCCTGCCGGCTACGCGGGCTTCAATCCGTTCACGGCGCCCAACTTCGGCGAAGGGATCGACAAGGACCTCTCCGGTAACGAGTTGCCCAACGCGCCGCATATGACCGCGACGCTGACGGCCGACTATACGCTGCCGCTGCCGAACGACTGGCTGATGACCTTGCACTCCGATCTTTATTACCAATCGGAGGCCTGGACGCGCATCTTCAACACGCCAGGTTACGATAAGCTCAAGGCCTATTCCAACGTCAACATCGCGGCGATCTTCAGCAATGAGGATGCCGGCTGGAAGGTGATGGCCTATGTGAAGAACGTCCTCGATCGCGACTCGATCACCGGCGCGTTCCTCAACTCGGACGACACCGGCCTGACCACCAACGTCTTCCTGACCGAACCCAGACTCTACGGTCTGCGGGTGACCAAGGACTGGACGGGCGGCTCGCTACTCGGCGGTTTCGGCTCACGTAACCCCGGCCCACGGCCGTTCACCATTGAGATCGGTGGCCAGATTCAGCGCCACGACGCGCCCGCGGAAGCCGTACGCCCGTCGTTCGCCAGCGCATTTCCCTCGCAGATCGACATCTTCGGCAACGAGCAGGGGGGCGATCTGGACTGGGGCGACGGCCGTGAGGCCAAGCTCAGCTGGAGGCCTGAAGGCACGCCGTGGATCGTCTCCGCAGGCTGGCGCGTGGGTAGGACCAACGGGATCGGCAAGGCCCGGGCTACACAGGAGACGGATGAAGTCTGCGGCTTTGGGGGTTATTTCGCGGCGTACTGCCCATACGCGGCGGGCGATACTATCAAATATATTTCCAAGACCAACTGGGCCGAGTCGCGCACGGCCACCAACGAGGACCACCAGATCATCGACTTCGCTGTCGGGCGCGAGCTCGGCCTCGGTGAATTTGGACAATCCTCGCTCGCTGTTGGGCTGCGCTACGCGAAACTGACGTCGACGGCGCATCTTCGGGCCGACGGCGTGCCCGACTGGTACATTGCCCAAGGCTTCAGCATTCCCGGTTACTATTATCCGGATTTGTATGTCTCGACGCAGACGGTCCAGGAAGGCCGACTCACGGCGAAGCGAGAGTTCAAGGGCGCGGGCCCGGTTCTTACCTGGGATTTCTCCAGAAATTTCCTCGGAAGCGATGACACCGGGCATGTCGCCGCAGACCTTTCCGCGACGGGGGGCGTGTTGTTCGGAAAGCAACGAAACTCGACGACGGGTACGGAGACCGCAACCTACTATGAATTTCCGGGTCCAACGGTTCATATCCAAGGGGCTGGGGTCTTGCCCGCGGCGGTCGTCACCACGCCGATCTCCATTACCCGGTCGAGCGACGCCACCGTGCCCGTTATCGACCTGAGCCTTGGTCTTTCCTACAACGTGGGCGGGGTGAAAGCCGGCCTCGGATACCGGTGGGAGCGCTACTTTGACGCAATCGGCGGCACGGTGTCGGACAACACCTACGACCGCACCATCGACGGGCCCTACTTCAAGATCGCTGTCGGTTTCGGCGGCTAATTAACCAACCTCCGGCTTCGGTCCCCTCTGAACCGGAACAACTGAGGCGGCGGACGGCCCACGTTCCGCCGCCTCTTTCTTTGCCTGTGAGCCTCAAAGCGAGACAAATCTTCCGGAGACAAACGGCCCTTCTCGACCCGTTTGACCCCAGAACCCTCCGCGCGCTTATCCCCGCGTCCTCGGCCGTCTCGCCGCCTTGCGGCCGGGCCCTGGACCCCAACAAATCCCCTCCGCGCCGGGCGGGGCGATACTGGCGGGATGGAAAACCCCGCGACTGTCCTCACGCCTTGCCTGTCCCCGCCGCTGTCCCTCGGGGCGTTTTTCGTGCGCGCGCGCAATACATGCGCCCGTGCATACCTGCGCGCGCCTCCGGCCGCGCGAGGGCTATCCTCGGATTTGCGCCTGCCGATCGGCAGGCTCAGGCCGCGAAGGCGTAGTCCTCGAACGCCGGCCGCGCCGTCCGCCGCCGGTAGTTCGCGGTGTCGTCCGACCAGTTGTTGGTGATCTTGCCGGACGCGGTCTTGTACCAGCTGGAGCATTCGC
>CAMLKO010000246.1 GCA_946480495.1 uncultured Caulobacteraceae bacterium | reverse complement strand
GAGATAACACGCTGTGACTGGAGTTCAGACGTGTGCTCTTCCGATCTCCGGTATCACCCCAAACACGACCACCAACTACAGCAGCAAAGGCAAGGCGTCGGGCTGGAATTTCGGATTCACCGGCGGGCAGGGCGGTGGCGGCGGTGGCGGCGGTGGCGGCATGACCGATAATCAGGACACTATCAACGCGGTGATGGCCGCCCTTCATCCGGGAAGCTGACCGATGGGCCTTCTCTCCCGCGCCTATAACGCCGCTGAC
The DNA here is from genome assembly GCA_946480495.1 of uncultured Caulobacteraceae bacterium. Next base: position 2,916 of record CAMLKO010000246.1, on the reverse strand, counting down.
CGCTACCTGCCGGCCGACAGCCTGCTAGACCCGATGTTCGGCGGCGGGGCTCAACCCACGCCTCAGGGCCAGCCGCAAGGGGGCGGCTTACTGAGCGCCCTTGGCCACGGGCTCGGCACGGCTGCGCACGTCGCCGACAACCTCCTTGGTCTTGGCATCGGCGACACCATCCACGGCGTGCGCCAGCAGGGCCGCAACGCCGACTTGAAATCCACCATCCTGCCGATCCTGTCGGACCAGTCGGTTCCGATAGAGCAGAGGATCGCGGCGGCCCGTCAGGAACTCGCCAAGGCGGCCCAGAGCGGGGCCGACACGACGCCGTGGGAAACCGCGCTTCAGGCGGCGGAAGGCAAGGCGCGCCTGAAGGCCATCGGCGACAGCATCACCGACCCGCGCCAAAAGCAGCTTTTCCAACTCGACCCGAGCGGTTATGCCGACTTCCTCGCCAAGCAGCAAAGCCCGCTGGTGGTGGGCGACAGCATCTATCAGGGCGGCGCGTTCACCCCCGCGCCCAACACCAAGCCGCTCGTCTATGGGGCCGACCAGAACGTCTATGTGCCCGACGCGCCGGGTGGCCAACCTCCCGCACAGGCGCCGCAGGACGCCGCCCCCGCCGCCCAGCCGAGCCCGCCCGACATTTTTGAGCGCGGGGTGATCCCGCAGGAAAGCGGCGGCAGGCCCGGCGTATTGGGGCCGCAGACGCCCTACGGGCAGCCGCAGGGCATGACCCAGATGCTCCCGGCCACGGCGCAGGCAATGGCCCAGAAGCTCGGCGTCCCGTGGCGCCCCGACCTGATGACCGGAACCACGCCGGAAGCCGCCGACTATCAAAAGCAGCTCGGCAAGGCGTATTTCGAGGAAGGCCTCCAGAAGTACGGCGGCGACGTTCAAAAGGCGCTGATGTACTACCACGGCGGCCCGAACGAGGCGATATGGGGGCCGAAGACGCATCAGTACGCCGCCGATGTGATGGCCCGCGTCCAGCCCTATCAGGTGGCGTCCATCGGCGACACGCCGCCCCCGCCCAGCGCTCCGCAGGCCGCATCGGCTCCCGGCGCAATCCCCGGATATCATCTGCTTCAGGCCGCCCAGCCGAAGCCTCCGCACGCCGACCCTGGCTATCACTGGAACGCGGACGGCACGCGCGAAGTGCCGAATGCGGGCGGCCCCGCCGACGTAGGAAGCGTCACCGCGCCCGGTAATCCGCAGCTTACGGGCGATGCCTATTTGAAGTCTCTCCCCGCTTCGCAGCAGCCGATGGTCAGGGCGCTGGCGGAAGGCCGCATGACCTTCCCGTCAGGGATGGCCCTGTCGAAACCCTATTGGCAGCAGATGCTTCAAGCGGTCGGCCAATACGACCCCAGCTTCGATACCGCCAACCCAACATCGCGCGCCAAGACGCGGGCCGACTTCACGTCCGGCAAATCCGCTCAGAACATCACCGCCCTGAACACGGTTGTGGGCCACCTAGACCACCTCGACCGCGCTATCGACAGGCTCGGCAATTACGGTGGTTTCCCCGGCTCCCAACTGAACAACAAGGCCGCTCACCTTATCGCCGACGCCTCGGGAACAAACGCCCGCTACAAGGACTTCGAGACCGCTAAAACCGCCGTCGCCAACGAACTGACGCGCGTCTTCCGGGGCTCCGGAGGCGCCGAAGCGGACATTCAAGGCTGGCTGAAGCAGCTCGACGCGGCCGACTCGCCCGAAGCGCTTCATGCCGTGGTCCGCTCGATGGCGACCTTGATGGAATCCCGCCTTCAGGCCATCGGCGAGCAATATCAGCAAGGCATGGGCGTCAGCAAAGACCCGATCACGCTGCTTACCCCCGACAAGCAAAGGGCGTTCAACCGCATGATGGGGGTGGATACACCTAGCGCGCCCGCTAGGCCGCAGGGCGGCGGCCCCAAGCCCGGAACCGTCCAGCAGGGCTACCGCTTCAAGGGCGGAAACCCGGCCGACCCCCATAGCTGGGTCAAGGTTCAATGAGCGGACCCTGGGAGCAATACGGCGCATCAACGGGGCCGTGGACGCAGTATGGCGGACAGCCGAAACCCGCGCCGAAGAAGCCCAACACCGCAGGGGACGTTGGCCAATCTTTCCTGAGCGGCGTTCTCAATGGCGTAGGTCAGATCGCCGATGCGGTGGACCCGGTAAACCAGATGATCCGCGCGTTTCCCGGAGGGCCGGTGGCGCAGATCGCGCTCAAGCCGCTGGAGGCGTTCACGGCGCATGGGCTGGCCGGAACGCTGGGGGGCAACCGTCAGCCGCAAACGAACGCCGGCCGCTACGCCAAGACCATCGGCGAGTTCGTCCCGAACGCAGCCGTTGGGGGAACCGGTGGCGTGGTTCGTCGTGCGGCCCAGGTGGTTGTCCCGGCTGTTGCGTCTGAGGCAGCCGGACAGATCGCGGAGAAGACGGGCGCACCCCCCATCGTACAGAGCGGCGCGCGGGTTTTGGGCGCGGTCGCGGGTGGCGGGGTTTCAGCCATGCGTACACCGCCCAGAAGGGTGGCGGCCCCCCTCGTCAGCGCCCCTGCCGTCGAGCAACTCAAGGCCCAGAAGACCGCCGCCTACAAGGCGGTTGACGACATGGGCGTGACCTTCAAGCCGGAAGCTGCGACCAGCCTTGCCACGGACATCGCCAACCTCGTGCATGGCGAGGGTGGGGCCGCGCTTTACCCCAAGGCCGCCGCTATGGCCGGGCGGGTTCAGCAAGTGATTGGCGAAGGCCCGCTGACCTTGACGAAGCTGGACAAGCTGCGCGCCCAGGTCGGAGATGTCGTCACCAAGGAAGAGCCGAAGATCGGTTACGCCATCCGCAACGCCATCGACGACTTCATTGACGGAGCCGATCAATCCAAGCTGGCCAGTGGTGGGGAGGGCGCCGCTTCGGCGATAGGCAATGGCGGCG
>CAMLKO010000245.1 GCA_946480495.1 uncultured Caulobacteraceae bacterium | reverse complement strand
CTCCCCCATCGACCCTCCAGCTATCGCTGTCGGGCCACTTCCCCCAGATGAACTGGGGGAAGACCCATTACCGCCCGCCGCCCGGCCCGTGTTCGAAGTACTTGAAGAAGTCGCTGTCGGGCGAGAGCACCATCGTCGTGTCGCCCTGGGCCATGGAGTCCTCATAGGCCCGCATCGACTGGAAGAAGGCGGCGAAGCTCGGGTCGCGGCCATAGCTTGAGGCGAAGATCTTCGCCCGCGCCGCGTCGCCTTCGCCCCGGATCGTTTCGCCCTGCCGGGTGGCGTCGGCGACGATCTGCTGGCGCTGCTGCTGGCCGACGGCGCGGATCTGGGCGGCTTCCTGCAGGCGGGCGGTCTTCATGCGGTCGAAGACGGCGTTCTCGTTGGCCGGCGGCAGGTCGGCGCGGCGGATGCGCACGTCGATGATCTCGACGCCCATGCGCGAGGCGATCACGCGGCGTTCCATGTCGTCGCGGGTCATGCGGGTCAGCGCGCTGCGGCGCTTGGAGACGATGTCCTCGGAGCTGGCCGACCCCAGCGTCTGGCGCAGCGACGAGATCACCAGCCGCTCCAGCCGGTCGGCGGCCGTCTTCTCGTCGCGCAGGGCGGTGTAGAACCGCAGCGGGTCGTCGATGCGGTAGCGGACGAAGGCGTCGACCACCAGCCGCTCCTGGTCGCCCGCGACGATCTCTTCCTCGTCGGTCTCGAAGGCCTGGTTGCGCTTGTCGAACTTCACCACCTTCTCGAGGAAGGGGATCTTCACCTTGAGGCCCGGCGTGTCGCCCTGCGCGTTGACCACGCGCGCCGGATCGCCGAAGCGCAGCACGATGCCCTGCTCGCGCTGGTCGACGACGTAGAAGGTCTGGGTGATCACCACCAGCGCGGCGAAGGCGATGATCAGGTAGCGCCAGATGCGTTCGCGCGTCATTGGCCGCCTCCCGCCGGTGCGGCCGCGGTGGGGTTCGCCTCCCTGGGCCGGAAGACGTCCGGCGGCAGGATGATGGGCGCGCTCGTGCTCTTGCCCTCGACGATGACCTTGTTGGACCGCGCCAGCACCCGCTTCATCGTCTCGATGTAGAGCCGCTGGCGGGTCACGGCGGGCGCGGCCTTGTACTGCTCATAGACCTGGTTGAAGCGGGCGGCCTCGCCCTCGGCCTCGCGCTGCACCTGGGCGCGGTAGCCGATGGCGGCCTGCACGATCTTGGCGGCCTCGCCCTGGGCGATGTTGACGGAGGACTCGGCGTTCTGCTGGGCGGTCGCCACCTCGCGGAAGGCCTCGATCACCTGCCGCGGCGGGCCGGCGTTCCTGACCTGCACCTCATCGACGTGGATGCCGGCGTGATAGCTGTCGAGGATCTGCTGCATCAGCACGACCGCCTGGTCCTGCACCTGCTTGCGGCCGGTGGAGATCAGCGGCTGCAGGGCGGTGCGGCCCACCACCTCGCGCATTGCGCTCTCGGCCACCGCTTTGACCGTGCCTTCCGGGTCCTCGACGTTGAAGACGTAGGAGGGCGCGTCCGAAATCCGCCAGATCACCGAGAAGGACATGTCGACGATGTTCTCGTCGCCGGTCAGCATCAGGCTCTCGTTCTCGGCCTCGGAGCTGCCCGCCCCGCCGATGTCGGTGCGCTGGAGCGTGGTGACCTGCACCTTCTCCGCCCGCTCGATCGGCCAGGGCAGGTGATAGCGCAGCCCCGGCCCCGCCTCGCGGGTGTAGGCGCCGAAGGTGGTGACCACCGCCTCCTCGTTGGATTGCACGATGTAGGAGCCGGTCAGCAGGTAGAGCCCGAAGGCCGCGGCGATCAGGGTTGCGATGGCGGCGGGACGCGGGCGCCCGCCCGGACCTCGGTACCAGGCGCTGAACCGGTCGCCGAACCGGCGCTGGTAGTCGCCAAGCCGCGGCCCTTCCGGGGGCGGTCCCGCAGGGCGTTTGGGTCCACGCGGAGCTCCGCCGGGCTCGGGCGGCGGCGGCGAGCCCCACGGTCCGGGGTTGGCGTTGTCGTTCCAGGGCATGAAAGGCGCGTCGTCGTCCGGGTTCGGCTTGTAAAGCGGCGCAGTCACGCGGATATGGAACCCGCCGCATGCCAAAGCAAGCCGAACCGAGATGAGCGCCCCTACGCCAGCCGACCGCGACGCCGCCTTGCGGGCTCTGGACACCGTCCATGACCCGGTCACCGGCAGGGGGCTGACGAGCGCCGGACTGGTGCAGGGCCTCGTCGTCCGCGACGGGCGCGCAGGCTTCATGCTGGAGGTCCCGGCCGCCGCGGCCGCCGCCTACGGGCCCGTGCGCGAGGAGGCCGAGAAGGTGCTGGCCGGCCTGCCGGGCGTGGAGCGGGCGCAGGTGGTGCTGACCACTTCCGTGCAGGACTCGGCGACGACCCGCGTGCGCAAGGGCGCCAAGCTCGCCGCCGATCCCCACGCCCAGCCGCGCCCGCCCGTCGAGGCCGCCAAGCCGCCGCACGTGAAGCGCGTCATCGCCGTGGCCAGCGGCAAGGGCGGCGTGGGCAAGTCGACCATCGCCGTGAACCTCGCCTGCGCCTTTGCGGGCCTTGGCCTGCGCGTGGGGCTGCTGGACGCCGACGTCTATGGCCCCTCCGCGCCGAAGATGATGGGCGTCGACGGGGAGCCCGTCTTCGCCGACGGCAAGCTGCAGCCGCTCGTCGCCTATGGCGTGAAGGTGATGTCCATCGGCTTCCTGGTCGACGAAGGCGCGCCGATGATCTGGCGCGGGCCAATGGCGTCCTCGGCCGTGCGCCAGATGGTGCAGGATGTGGCCTGGGGCAGCGAGGCCGAGCCGCTGGACGTGCTGGTCGTCGACCTGCCGCCGGGCACCGGCGACATCCACCTCACTCTCGTCCAGAAGCTCGCGGTCGACGGCGTGGTGTTGGTCTCCACGCCGCAGGAGATCGCCCTGATCGACGTGCGCCGCGCCGCCGCCATGTTCGCCAAGACCGGCACCCCCGTGCTCGGCGTCATCGAGAACATGGCCTACTTCCCCGACCCGGCGACGGGCCAGCCCATCCCGATCTTCGGTCGCGGCGGGGCGGTTGAAGAGGCCAAACGCCTCGGCGTCCCCGTTCTCGCCGAAGTCCCCATCGACATCGCCGTCCGCGAAGGCGGCGACACGGGCCGCCCGCTCACCGCCCAAAACGCAAGCAGCCCGGCCGCCGAAGCGTTCCGGGCCGCCGC
>CAMLKO010000244.1 GCA_946480495.1 uncultured Caulobacteraceae bacterium | reverse complement strand
AGCTGGATCGGCCGGTGCGCGGGCGAAAGCAGCGCCAGCGTCAGCGGGACGCCGTTCACCTTCGGGTGTTCGGACAGGCCGTAGAGCTCCTGCACCCGCACCTCGACGCGAGGCCCGCCCTCGGCCGCGTAGTCGATGGCGAAGGTGTTGCCGGTCGGCGCGGTGAAGCGCGGCGGCGCCAGCGCGTCGAGCTGCTTGAGGCGGTCCCACGGCAGCAGGGCTCGGAGGTCGGCGTCGATCCATTCTTCCAGCCGTTCCGACAGCGCCGCATCGCTCAGGTCTTGCCAACCGAGGAAGGCGGCGCGGGCCTGCAGCGCCTGATCGGGCTCGCTGAGCGTGAAGCCCTCGCGGCGTATCCGATCCAACCGGGCGCGGCGCACAAGTGCGGGATCTGCCTCGACCTGGCGCTCCTCAAGCACAAGCCGGTCCAGCTTGAGCAGCCGAACGGCGCGGCCCTTCTCGGGATCGAGGCGCTCTTCGACCGTGAGACGGTCGGCGAACTCTTCGCGCAGAGCGGCTTCGTCCAAAGGCGCGGCCAGCAGGATGCGGTCGCGGGCCGCGCCGCCGCCGAGTTCGCCGACGGCCAGCCAGGTCTCGCGGGCGAGCGCGTCGGTGGGTTCGAGGTGGACGCCCCGGCCGGTGGCGAGCTGGAACTCGCCGGGCTTGCCGCGCGCCTTGGCGATGCGTTCGGGGTAGGCCTCGGCGAGCAGCAGGGCGTCGTTGAGCGGCGGCAGCTTCTCGGGTGGCCGAGCTGCCTTGGCCCAGCGCTCGGCGAGCGTGCGGGCGTCGCGGGCTCGTGGGCTGCGGTCACGGTCGAAGGCTTCGAGGCGGTGGCGCAGGTCGGCGTCGCGGCCGCCGAGGCCTCGTTCGGTGAGCAGGGCTGCGATCCTGGCGGCGAGCAGTCCCTGCCCTCCCGCCGCGCCGCGCAGGACCATGTGGGCGAGCCTTGGCGGCAGCGGCAGGTCGGCGAGCGCGCGGCCGTGAGCGGTCAAAGCGCCCTGCTCGTCCAGAGCCTGCAGGCGGCGGAGCAGCGCCCGCGCCTCGGCCAGCGCGGCGGCAGGCGGCCGGTCGAGGAAGGCCAGGCCGCTCGCGTCCTTCGCGCCCCAGCGGGCGAGGTCGAGCGCCAGCCCCGAGAGGTCGGTTTCGAGGATTTCGGGGCGGCCAAACGGGATCAGCGCGCGGGTCTCGGCTTCGTCCCACAGGCGGTAGCAGACGCCGGGCTCGGTGCGCCCTGCCCGGCCGCGGCGCTGGTCGGCGGCGGCGCGGGAGACGCGGATGGTTTCGAGGCGGGTCAGGCCGCTCGACGGATCGAACCTGGGCACGCGCGAGAGGCCGGCGTCGATGACGACCCGGACGCCTTCGATGGTCAGGCTGGTCTCGGCGATGGAGGTGGCCAGCACCACCTTGCGGCGGCCCGGCGGCGAGGGCTCGATGGCGCGGTCCTGCTCCCTGGCATCGAGGGCGCCGTAGAGAGGCGCGATGTCGACGTCCGGGCGGCGGATGCGCTCGCGCAGCAGCTCTTCGGCGCGGCGGATTTCGCCCTGGCCCGGCAGGAAGACGAGCAGGCTGCCGGTCTCCTCCGCCAGCGCCCGTTCGACGGCCCTGGCGACGCGCTCCTCCAGCCGCGCGCGCTCGTCGCGGCCGAGGTATTTGGTGTCCACCGTAAAGGCGCGGCCGACGCTTTCGATGACGGGCGCGTCGCCCAGCAGCTTCGCCACCGCCGCGCCGTCCAGCGTCGCGGACATCACCAGCAGCCGCAGGTCCTCGCGCAGAACCCCCTGACTGTCCCGCGCCAGAGCCAATCCGAGGTCCGCGTCCAGGCTGCGCTCGTGGAACTCGTCGAACAGGACCGCCGCGACGCCCTCCAGCGCCGGGTCGTCGAGGATCATGCGGGTGAAGACGCCCTCGGTGACGACCTCCACCTTCGTGCGCGCCGAGACCTTCGACTGCAGCCGCACGCGAAAGCCGACCCGCTCGCCCACCGGTTCGCCGAGCGTTTGCGCCATCCGGTGCGCCGCCGCCCGCGCCGCCAGCCGCCGGGGTTCCAGCACGATGAGCTTGCCGCCCGCCGCCCACGGCTCGTCCATCAGCGCCAGCGGCACGACCGTGGTCTTCCCCGCCCCCGGCGGCGCAACGAGAACGGCGCTCGTCCTTGCGGAGAGCGCCGTCTTCAACTCGTCGATGACGTCGTGGATCGGGAGCATCACGGGCGGGTCTTAGCGAGCCCGCCCGCGTCTTGTCACTCCGCCGGTCCCGCCTCGGCCAGCTTCCGCTCGTGATAGCGGGAGTGCCAGTAGGCGTAGCCGAAGTAGACGATCAGCCCGATCGCCATCCAGATGAACAGCCGCGCCCAGGTCGGCGGGGGCAGCTTGTAGATCAGGTAGGCGCAGCCCAGCATCCCGGCCGGCGCGGTGAACCAGATCCACGGCGTCTTGAACCGCCGCGGCAGGTCCGGCTCGCTGTAGCGCAGGTAGAGCACCGCCCCGCAGATCAGCACGAAGGCCAGCAGCGTGCCCATGGACACCAGCTCGCCCAGGATGCCGATCGGGAAGAGGCCGCCGACCAGCGCGGCGAAGGCGCCGGTGACGACCGTCCCCCAGACCGGCGTGCGGGTCTTCGGGTTCACCGCGCCGAACATCGGCGGCAGGAGCCCGTCGCGGCTCATCGCGTAGAAGATGCGCGACTGGCCGTAGAGCAGCGCCAGGATGGTCGACGCCAGCCCGATCGCGACGCCGATGTTGATCAGCTGCAGCAGCCACGACAGCTGCGGCACGTTCGCCAGCGCCGAGGCCACCGGCGAAGGCGTGTTCAGCGTCTGATAGGGCGCGAGCCCCACGATCACGACCGACATGGCGAGGTAGAGCACCGTGCAGATGGCCAGCGACAGCAGGATGCCGATGGGCATGGTCCGCTGCGGGTCCTTGGCCTCCTGGGCCGCCGTCGAGACGCCCTCAAAGCCGATGTAGGCGAAGAAGATGACGCTGGCCGCCGCGGCGATGCCGTTCCAGCCGAACTGGCCTTGCGGATGCTCAGGCGTCGGCGGCAGGTGCGCCGGGATGAAGGGGTGCCAGAGATCGGGGTTCACGAACGCCGCCCCGAAGCCGATCACCGCAACGACGATCAGCACCTTCAGGGTGACGATCAGGTTGTTGACGATCTTGCTCTGGGTGATGCCGGAAATCAGGAAGGCCGACATCAGCGC
>CAMLKO010000243.1 GCA_946480495.1 uncultured Caulobacteraceae bacterium | reverse complement strand
GAAATGGAAGCCCCGTTTGGCTCAGCGCCCAACAGCGTCTTCACCCAAACTCAGCGGCCACACCCCCACCCCTGCCCCTCCCCCATCGAGGGGGAGGGTTTCGCAAAGCATGCTAAGCACAGCGCATGGCCGACCTGTCGATGGATATCCCTGAGTGGATGCTGGAAGCGCTGCAAACACGAGCCGGGCGCAAAGGACGCTCCGTCGAGGAAGAGCATATTGCGATCCTCGAGGATGCCCTTCGAGGCGACCACCGGTTCTGGGAAGAGGCTCGCAAGCTGCGAGAGAAAACCCGCGGTATGATCTTGGGCGACTCCACGCTCCTGATCCGAGCCGACAGAGACAGCCGCTAGTTCGCGCGTTCGACCAGTGGCTCGAGTTCGTAGGTCCGTGAGCAGTATTCGCAGGTGACGTGGATCTTGCCGTCGGCTTCGACCATGCCGGCGCGTTCCTCGTCGCTGAACGAGCCCAGCACGGTCGCCACCCGCTCCTGCGAGCAGCGGCAGAATGCGCGCAGCGGCGTCGGCGAAAAGACCCGCACGCCGTCCTCGTTGAACAGCCGCCACAGCAGCGTCTCGCCCGGCAGCGTCGGGTCGATCAGCTCGTCCTCGCCGGTGGTGGCGAACAGGGCCTGCGCGCGTTCCCACACGTCCTCGGTCGAGCCTCGGGCATCGTCTGAGGCAACGTTCTGGATCAGGATGCCGCCGGCGCGCCAGCTTTCGCCCTCGCCGGTGTCGACCTGCCCGACGGCCAGCCGCACGCGGGTCGGCGTCTGCTCGGACTGGGCGAAGTACTGCTCGGCGCACAGCGCCAGCGTCTCGCCCTCGATGGCGGTGATGCCCTGATAGCGCTCGGTCTCCGGCCCCTGGTCGATGGTCATGATGAACACGCCGTCGCCCAGCAGCGTCTTGGCCCCCGGCCGGGCAAACCCCGTCGAGGCGCCCGCCACGCGGTTGGGATCGAAGCTGCAGTAACCGCGCAGACCGCCCGTCGTGTCGTAATCGGCGACCACCAATGACACCGGCCCGTCGCCCTGCGCCTGGATGATCAGCTTGCCCTCGAACTTCAGCGACGAGCCCACCAGCGCCGCCAGCGCGCATGCCTCGCCCAGCAGGTTCGCCACCGGCTCCGGATAGGCATGGCGGCTCAGCACCTCGTCGATCGAGGCGCCCAGACGCACGATGCGCCCGCGCAGGGGCCAGCCCTCGATCTGGAAGGCGGCGACGAGGTCATCGGTGGGGTGGGTCGCTTCGGTCATGAACGCGGCTAGATAGGGATCGAAGGGGTCAGGGGCTAGGGATTAGGGGCTAGAGGTCGCACTGCCCCTTGCTAACCCCTCACCCCCTGATCCCTAGCCCCTTGCGACAGCGCCAAAGCACCACGCCAGCACGGACTTCTGCGCGTGGATGCGGTTTTCGGCTTCGTCCCAGACCAGCGATTGGGGGCCGTCGATGACCGCGTCGGTCACCTCTTCGCCCCGGTGCGCCGGGAGGCAGTGGAGGAAGGCGGCGTTCTTGGCGGCTTCTTCCATCAGCTCCTCGTCGACCTGGAAGTCCTCGAAGGCTTCGATGCGTTCGTCGTGGTCGGTGTCGCCCATGGAGACCCAGGTGTCGGTCACCACGCAGTCGGCGCCGCGCACGGCCTCGCGGGCCTCATGCACCATGGTGACGCGCCCCTGCTCGTCGGCCGCGCGGGCGAGGTCCATCAGGTCGGGGTGATAGACCGCCGGGCAGGCGATCTTCAGCTCGAACCCGAACTTCGGCGCGGCGTGGATGAAGCTGGCGCAGACGTTGTTGCCGTCGCCGACCCAGGCGATGGTCTTTCCCGCCAGCGGCCCGCTGTGCTCCTCGAGCGTCATCAGGTCGGCCATGATCTGGCAGGGGTGCGACTTGTCGGTCAGCCCGTTGATCACCGGCACGCTGGCGGCCTGGGCAAAGCGCAGGACGTCCTCGTGCAGGTTGGCGCGGATCATCACCGCATCGACCATGCGCGAGAGCACCTTCGCCGTGTCCTCGATGGGCTCGCCGCGGCCGAGCTGCATGTCGGAGGCGGTGGCGATGACGCTCGAGCCGCCCAGCTGGCGGATGGCCGCATCGAACGAGAAGCGGGTGCGGGTCGAGTTCTTCTGGAAGATCATCGCCAGCACCCGGTCGCTGGCCGGCGCGTCGGCGTCCACGCGCCCTTGGGGCCAGCCCTTGCGGGCGGCCTTGCGGGCGTGGGCGTCGTCGAGGATGGCCCGCAGCGTCGCGGCGTCGAGCTTCCAGAGGTCGATGAAATGCCGGACGCTCATGCCGAGGCCCTCGCTCTGTAGGCCTCGCAGGTCTTCTCCAGCCGCTCGATGGCCTGTCGCGCCTCGTCCACCGTGATGTTCAGCGCCGGCAGCAGCCGCACGCAGTTGTCGCCGCCGCCGGCCACCAGCAGGTGCTGGTCGCGCGCCATGGCCATGAACTCGCGATTGTTCGGGATCACCTTCACCCCGATCAGCAGGCCCTTGCCGCGGATGTCGGCGATCACGTCGGGATAGCGGTCCTTCAGGCCCGTGAGCTGCTGGTTGAGGTAGCCCGCCACCTCGCCGACGTTTGCCAGCAGCTCGTCCCTGGCGATCTCGTCGAAGGCCGCGTTGCCGACGGCCATGGCCAGCGGATTGCCGCCGAAGGTCGAGCCGTGGGCGCCCACCGTCATGCCCTTGGCCGCCTCGCGGGTGGCCAGGCACGCGCCGATCGGGAAACCGCCGCCCAGCGCCTTGGCGATCGCCATCACGTGCGGCTCGGCTCCCTCCACCCAGTCATGGGCGAAGAGCTTGCCGGTCCGGCCCATGCCGCACTGGACCTCGTCGTAGATCAACAGCGCCCCGTGCTGGTCGCACAGCTCGCGCAACCGGCGCAGCGAGGCGTCCGGCCAGGCCCGCGCCCCGCCCTCGCCCTGCACGGGCTCGGCGATGATGGCGCAGATGTTCGGGCCCATGGCCGCCTCGATGGCCTCCATGTCGCCGAACGGCAGCTGGATGTAGCCCGGCAGGCGCGGGCCGAAGCCGTCGAGGTAGCTCGGATTGCCCGACGCGTTCACCGCCGCGTAGGAACGGCCGTGGAACGAGCCGTCGAAGCCGATGATGTCGATCCGCTCCGGCTCGCCGTTCGCCGCATGGTACTTGCGGGCGAGCTTCAGCGCGCACTCGATGGCCTCGGTGCCGGAGTTGGTGAAGAAGAC
>CAMLKO010000242.1 GCA_946480495.1 uncultured Caulobacteraceae bacterium | reverse complement strand
CGCACGATCGGTGCAGGTTCTGGAAGAGCAGGGAAGCGGATACAGGGGTCCTAGGCACAAGGCCTAGGATGACGGTTTGGGGGTGGTGAGGGCGTGACCAACTACCAAACTTTGCTTGTTGAACAGCGCGGCGACGGCGTCCTGCTGGTGACGCTGAACCGGCCGGCCGCCGGCAACAGCCTGTCCTCCCAGATGGCGCGGGAGCTGCTGGCGCTGTGGAGCGCCGACGACACCCGCGCCCAGCGCTGCATCGTGCTCACCGGCGCGGGCGAGAAGATCTTCTGCGCCGGCGCCGACCTGAAGGAGCGCGACGGCATGACCGACGCGCAGTGGGTCGAGCAGCATCGGCTTTTCGAGGCGATGCGCGACGCGCTGCTGGACCTGCCTTGTCCGGTGATCGCCGCGGTCAACGGCGCGGCCTACGGCGGCGGGGCCGAGATCGCGCTGGCCTGCGACTTCGCCTACGCCTCGCCGAACGCCCGGTTCGCGCTGACCGAGGTGAAGCTCGGCATCATGCCGGGCCTTGGCGGCTCATTGAACCTGGCGCAGGCCGCGGGAGAGCGCCGGGCGCGCGAGGTGCTGTTGACCGGCGAGCCGTTCGGCGCGGACGAGGCGCTGGCCTGGGGCGTCGTCAACCGCGTCTGCGCCGACGTCGCCGGCGAGGCGCTGGCGACGGCCGCGAAGATCGCCGCCAACGCGCCGCTGTCGGTGCGGGCCATCCGCCGCACGCTCAGCGAAACGCGCGGCCTGCCGCTCAAGCAGGCCATCGAGGTGGAGCTGACCCACTACGACACCCTGACCCCCACCGCCGACCGGCGCGAGGGCATCGCGGCCTTCAATGAGAAACGTGCGCCCCGGTTTCGGGGGAAATGAACGGCAGCTCGGCGGCGGGCTGCTGCTCGTCCACGCCTGAGAGCGCCCGCACGTAGGCGTCGCGCCAGGCGGTGACGTCCTGGTTCTGGACGCACTCGTAGAGCGCCTGCCAGCGCTCGACCCGCTCGTGCCTGGGCATGGTCACGGCCCGCTTCAGCGCCTCCGACAGCTCCTCGGGGCTGTAGGGATTGACGATCAGCGCCTGGCGCATCTGCCGGGCCGCACCGGCGAACCGCGACAGGATCAGCACGCCCGGATCGGCGGGGTCCTGGGCCGCCACATACTCCTTGGCCACCAGGTTCATCCCGTCGCGCAAGGGCGTGACCAGCCCCACCTTGGCGGCGCGGTAGATGCCGGCCAGCTCGTCGCGGCGGTAGTTCTTGTTGACGTAGCGGATCGGCGCCCAGTCCATGTCGCCGAACTCGCCGTTGATGCGGCCGATCATGCTGTCGAGGCGGCCGCGGATGTCCTGATAGGCCTCGACCGTGTCGCGCGACAGCGGGGCGATCTGCAGGAACAGCACCTGGCGCCGGAATTCGGGATTGTCGCGGATGAACTGCTCGAAGCCCAGCAGCCGCTCCTCGATGCCCTTGGAGTAGTCGAGCCGGTCGACGCCCAGGACCAGCGTCCGAAACACCGAATGGGCGGCCATGATGTCGTAGGAGCGCTCCGCCTGCGGCGACTCCAGCATCTGGGCGAAGCTGTCGGCGTCGATGCCGATCGGGAAGGCGCCGGCCCGCACCGTGCGCCCAAAGCACCGCAGCCAGTCGTCCTCCAGCACCTCGCCGCCAGCCTCGTTGGTCACATAGCCCTCGAAGGCCTGCAGGTGCTCGCGCGTCTGGAAGCCCACGAGGTCGTAGTGGAACAGGCTCTCCACCAGCTGCCGGTGGCGGGGCAGGGTGACGACCAGCTGATAGGCGGGCCAGGGGATGTGCAGGAAGAAGCCGATCCGGTTCTTGACGCCGAGCGCCCTGAGCTCCCGGGCCAGCGGGATCAGGTGGTAGTCCTGCACCCAGATCAGGTCGCCCTCCTCGATCAGCGGGGCCAGCGTCTCGGCGAAGCGGCGGTTCACCCGGCCATACCCCTCGCCGAACGAGCGGTCGTACTGGGTCAGGTCGACCCGGTAGTGGAACAGCGGCCACAGCGTCTTGTTGGCGTAGCCGTTGTAGTACTCCTGGACGTCGGCCTCCTCGAGATCGACGGTCGCGACGGTGACACCGTCGGCGGTCTGGGTGTGCATCTCGCCGGTGAACGTCGGCGTGGTCTCGCCGCTCCAGCCGAACCAGACGCCGGTGTATTCCCGCAGCGCCGCCGACAGCGCCATGGCGAGGCCGCCGACGGTCTCCTCCCCGCGCGCGGCGGACGGACTCACCCGGTTTGAGACGACGATCAGGCGGCTCATGCGACGCCCGCCAGCCAGCCCAGCACCGCTTCCACGTCCGCCAGCTGGTGGCGCGCCGAGGTCGCGCGCTCTTCGCCGACCAGCACGCCATAGCCGCCAAGCGCCGCGGCGGCGGCGAAACCGTCCTCGTCGGTCAGGTCGTCGCCGATGAACACCGGGACCGAGCCCGCGAACGGCTGCTCGGCCATGAAGGCGCGGACGCTCTCGCCCTTGTCCGCGCCTGGGGTTCTGAGTTCGGCGACCATCCGCCCCAACTGCAGGACCAGCCCAGTTGTTGCGGCGATGGAGCGGCAAACCGCCAGCACGGCCTCTTCGGCCTCGGGCGCCTTGCGGTAGTGAACGGCCAGGCCCAGCCGCTTGTCCTCGAGCAGGATGCCCGGCCGATCGGTCAGCCGGTCGAGCGCGTCGCGGGCGAAATTCAGGCCTGGATGCGGCGGCAGGGTCAGCACCGCGCCCTTGGCGTTGCGGCGAACGAGACCGTGGACGGCGGCCGCGGCGACGACCGCGCCTTCGAGGATGCGGTCGATGTCCTCGAGCGAGCGGCCGCTGATCACCGCCAGGCGTCCGTCCAGGCGCCGCGTCGCCTCGCGCAACAGCCGCGTCAGCCCCGCCGAGGGCCCGACTGCGTCCGGACGCTGGGCTATCGGAGCCAGCGTGCCGTCGAGGTCGAGAAACAGGGCGGTTCGTGACGGGTCGAGCGGGGGAGGCGGCGCCGGACCCCGATCCAGCACGGTTTGGAACTCACTCAAATCTGGTCTCCTGAGCGGGTGGAACGCGTAAAGGCCCCGCTTCGCTCCCGCCTAGCGCACCGCCGACCACGGCCGGCTCAGCAACATGGCGCAGTTGATGAGGCCCACGAGCGAGTAGGTCTGCGGGTAATTCCCCCACAGCTCGCCGTCGGAAAAGCCGATGTCCTCCGACAGCAGGCCGGCCG
>CAMLKO010000241.1 GCA_946480495.1 uncultured Caulobacteraceae bacterium | reverse complement strand
GCCCGCCGCTTTCCAGCGCGCGGGCTGTCGCTTTTTCGAGGCTGGGCGCGGTCTCGACGGTAAGGCCGACCGCGCGGGCGGCCTCGGCGATCTGGTCCGGCGGCGCGGCGGCCTCGGCCTCGAACGGGATGGCGATCACCTTCGGGCTCAGCCTGGCGAAGGCGCGCAGGAAGCCCTCGGCGTCCTTGTTGGCCAGCATGCCGACGATCAGGACGACGGGCCGGCCGTCCCTTGCGGCCATGCCCGACAGCGTCCGCGCCACCGCCTCGGCCGCGTGCGGATTGTGGCCGCCGTCGAGCCACAGGTCCGCGCCGGCCGCCTGCGCCATCTCGCCGAGCGGCCCCTTGGTGAGCAGCTGGAAGCGGGCGGGCCAGACGGCCTCGGCGATGCCCTCGGCGATGGCGGTCTCGTCGATGCGGGCTTCCTTGAGCGTGAGCGCGGCGGCGACCGCCAAGCCCGCGTTGTCGATCTGGTGCGGGCCCGCAAGCGATGGCAGCGGCAGGTCGAGCAGCCGCTCCTGCGTCTGGACCAGCAGCCGCCCGGCCTCGCTCCAGGCGTCGAAGTCGGTCCCCATCACCAGCATCTGGGCGCCGAGCACCGCCGCACGGGTCTCGATCACCGCCATCGCCGCTTCCGGCTGGCGGGCGACCACCACGTGCGAGCCCGGCTTGATGATGCCGGCCTTTTCGCCGGCGATGGCCTCGAGCGTCTCGCCGAGGAATTCGCGGTGGTCGTAGTCGACGGGCGCGATCACGCTCGCCGCGGGCCGCTCGATGACGTTGGTGGCGTCCAGCGCGCCGCCGAGGCCCACCTCCAGCAGGCAGAGATCGGCCTCGACTTCCGAGAAGGCCTGGAACGCCGCGGCGGTGGTGATCTCGAAGAAGGTGATCGGCTCGCCGGCGTTGGCCGCCTCGACGCGCTCCAGAACCGCCCCAAGGTGTTCATCGGTGATCAGCGTCCCGGCCAGGCGGATGCGCTCGGCGAAGCGGACCAGGTGGGGCGAGGTGAAGACGTGGACGCGCAGGCCCGCCGCCTCGCCGATGGCGCGCAGGTAGGCGACGGTCGAACCCTTGCCGTTGGTGCCGGCGACGTGGACCACCGGCGGCAGCTTGCGCTGCGGATCGCCCAGCGCCGCGCAGAGCCGGCGCATGCGGCCGAGCGACAGGTCGATCTTCTTCGGATGCAGCGCGCGCAGCCGCTCCAGCGCGGCGTCGTGCGGGCGCAGGAGGTCGGTCATGGGCCTTCAGGCCGCGAGCCGCGACCGCCCCATCATCAGGGTCTTCAGGATCGAGCCCAGCACCTCGGGCAGCTCGGCGCGGGGCGTCACGCGGTCGACCATGCCCTTCTCGACGAGGAACTCCGAGCGCTGGAAGCCCGGCGGCAGGGTCTCGCGGATGGTCTGTTCGATGACGCGGGGGCCCGCGAACCCGATCAGGGCGCCGGGCTCGGCCAGATGGATGTCGCCCAGCATCGCGTAGGAGGCGGTCACCCCGCCCGTCGTCGGGTCGGTCAGCACCACGATGTAGGGCAGGTGCGCGGCCTTCAGCTCCTGGATGGCCAGCGTCGTGCGCGCCATCTGCATCAGCGACAGCGCGCCTTCCTGCATCCGCGCGCCCCCGGCCGCGGTGAAGATCACCAGCGGGCATCCCCGCTCGATGGCCGCGCGGGCTGCGGCGATGAAGGCCTCGCCCGCGGCCATGCCCAGCGATCCGCCCATGAAGGCGAAGTCCTGCACCAGCACCACGGCCCGCTGGCCCTGGATCTGCCCGGCGGCGATGGCCATGGCGTCAGGCTCGCCCGTCGCCTTGCGCGCGGCGGCGAGGCGCTCGCGGTAGGGCTTGCCGTCGGAGAAGTTCAGCGGGTCTTCCGCAACCGGCGGCGTCGGCAACGTCTCGTACTGGCCGTTGTCGAAGGTGTAGGTGAACCGCAGATCCGGCCCGATCCGCATGTGGCGTCCGGCCGGGGTGACCCACAGGGCCGCCTCCAGGTCGGGGCGATAGATCATCTCGCCGGTGTCGGGGCATTTGACCCACAGGTTCTCCGGGGTCTCGCGCTTGCGGGCGAAGCCGCGCACGCCGGGCGCGATCTTGGCCAGCCAGCCGCCGCGTTGCCGGGGCGCGCCCTTGGCGGGCTTTTCGTTTTTCGGGTCAGCCATCGCCATCGCCTTACCGCCTCAAGCGTCGCCGTTTCTCGCCGAGCGCACAGCCTTAGCAAGCGCAGCGGCCTTGGAAAGAACCCTCGCGGTAACGTTTTCGTTCGCAGCCAAGCTGTCTGCTATTTCATCAACCAGCGCCGAACCGACCACCACCGCGTCCGCCACACGGGCAACCTGCGCGGCGCGCTCGGGCGTCTTGATGCCGAAACCGACCGCCACCGGCAGTCCCGACGCCGCCTTCACGCGCGCGACGGCAGGAGCCACCGATTCGGCGTCGGCTTCCTTAACGCCGGTCACGCCCGCGACGGAGACGTAATAGACAAAACCGCTCGTGCGCCGCACCACGGCGGGCAGGCGCGCATCGTCCGTGGTGGGGGTGGCGAGCCGGATCAGCGAGATGCCGACCGCGTCCAGCGCATCGGCCAGCGGATCGGCCTCTTCGGGCGGACAGTCGACGACGATCAGGCCGTCCACGCCCGCCTCGGCCGCCTGGCGGGCGAAGACCTCATAGCCGCGATAGACGATGGGGTTCAGGTAGCCCATCAGCACGATGGGGGTCTCGTCGTCGCCCTGCCTGAACGTCCGGATCAGGTCGAAGACGCCCTTCAGCTTCATGCCGGCCTTCAGTGCGCGCTGGGCGGCGCGCTGGATGGGCGGGCCCTCGGCCATCGGGTCGGAGAAGGGAAAGCCCACCTCGATCAGGTCCGCGCCCGCGCCGGGCAGGCCGCGCACGATCTCCAGCGCCGTGGCGGCGTCGGGATCGCCCGCCATCACATAGGCCACGAAAGCGGCGCGCCCTTCCGCCGCCAGCGCGGCGAAGCGCTTCTCGATGCGGTTCTTGGTCAAATCCTGCGCCCCAGCGCCTCGGCCACGGTGAAGATGTCCTTGTCGCCGCGGCCAGACAGGGTCAGCACCACGACCCCGTCCTTGCCGACGTCCTTGGCCACATCCGGCAGGCGGGCGATGGCGTGGGCGGATTCGAGCGCGGGGATGATGCCCTCGACCTCGGCGCAGAGCTTGAAGGCTTCCAGCGCCTCGTCGTCGGTGCAGGTCAGGTA
>CAMLKO010000240.1 GCA_946480495.1 uncultured Caulobacteraceae bacterium | reverse complement strand
ACATGATCCAGTCCGCCTTCACCGGCTTCTGCCCGGCGGCCATGGTGTTCAGGAAGCTCGGCCTGAAGCCCGGCGCGGCGTTCTAGGCGGCGTCACCTCTTCCCGTTGCGCTCGGTCACGCGGGCGTCGTCGGCCAGGCGGTCGCCGGGGTAGAGGACCACGCGATCTCCTGCGGTCAGCCCGGCCAGCACCTGGGCGGCGTCTTCGTTGCGCTTGCCGACTTCGACCTTCACCAGCGCGGCCCGGCCGGCGCGCACCCGATAGACCGCCCAGTCGGAGCCCTGCCGGAAAAGCGCGCTCGCGGGGACCTGCAGGGTCCGCGGCGTCGACCAGGTGATGATGCGCGCGGTGACGCGATAGTCGTGGCCGAGTTTGGCGAAGGCCTGCTCCGGCGCGGCGAAGTCGAGGTAGGTCAGCACCCGCTGCTCCTCCACGCCCAGCGCCGAGGTCTTGGTGAAGCCCGACGGCTCGACGCGCCGCACCTTCGCCTGCAGCGGCGGGCCGCCCCAGCCTTCGATGCGGGCGGTGGCGCCGGGGCTTACCGCCACGGCGTCGGTGGAGAGGAGCTCGACCACCACATCGATGTCGCGCGGGTCGCCGACCTGCATGATCAGCTCGCCGGGCTGCACCACCTGCTGGCTCTCGCGCAGCACCTTCAGCACGCTGCCGCCGACGGGCGAGCGGACGGGGATCGGCGCGCGGGTTTCGTCGGGCTGGATGAGGCGGCTGCGGGCGCTGTCGTATTCGCGCCGGCGGACGGCGATGGCGGCCCGGGCTGTCGAGACGGCCGCGGCGGCGGTGTCGTGGGCCATGCGGCGCTGGTCGAGGGCCTGCTGGGCGAGGAAGCCCTGGGCGGCCAGCGACTTGGCGCGCTTCCATTCGGCGTCGGCCAGGGTGAGCTCCGCCTGCGCGCGCTTCAGGTCGGCTTCGGCCAGCCGCACCGACGCCTGGGCGGCCTGGGCGGCGGCGGTGAACTCCTGACGCGAGCGGGCGTCGATCAGCGGCGGGGCCGCGGGGCGGATCAGCACGACGACCTGCCCGGCCTTCACCGGGTCGCCCGCGTGCAGCTCCTCGCGCTCGGTCTGGCCGGCGAGGGGGGCGGAGATGTCGTAGATCTCGCGCACCCGCGTGCGGCCCTGCTCCTCGATCCAGGTCTCCAGCGGCTCGGTCGTGACCTGCGCCGTCTCCACCGGCACGGCCTGTGGGCGCAGCATCCAGGCGAGCGCGCCGGCGGCCGCGAGGATCACGACCAGCAGCACCAGCATGCGGGGGGAGGGCGCTTTCATCTCAGTCCCGGGTCTTGAGCACGGCCACGAGGTCCAGCCGGTCGATGCGGTCGCGCACGATGATGGCCGAAACCGCCGCCGCGCCCAAGACGACCAGCGCGGCGCGGGCATAGGTCTTGGGGGTCACGATCAGCGGAATGCGGAAAAGCTCGCTGTCGAAGGCCTTGGCCATCGCCCAGGCGAGGCTGTAGCCGACCGCCCAGCCGACGGGGATCGACAGCGCGACCAGGATGCCCAGCTCCGTCAGCAGCACCCGCGAGGTCTCGCCGGCCGTGAAGCCCAGCACCCGAAGGCTCGCCAGTTCGCGCGCGCTCTCGGACAGCTGGATGCGGGCGCTGTTGTAGATGACGCCGAACGCGACGGTCATGGCGAGGCCGAGGTAGGTCGCCATCATCACATTGATGTTGCGCGCCATGGTCTCGCGGAATTTCTGCAGGGCGCGGGTCTGCAGCTGCAGCGAGCCGATGGCGGGGCTCTCTTTCACCGCCTGGAAGAATTGGCGGGCGTGGGCGTCGTCGTACTGCACATAGGCGCCGGAGATGCGCGGGCCCTCGGCCAGCAGGGTGCGGAGCGCGTCGGGGTGCATGTAGGTCGGCAGGCCCATGTAGCTCTCGACCACCTTGGCGATGCGCACGCGGGTGATCCGCCGCTGGCCCTCCAGCACCTCGACCTCGAGGGTGTCGCCCGGCTTCACGTGCAGCACGCGGGCGAGCTTGGAGCTGACCACGAGGCCGCTCTGCGGGATGTCCACCGGCTCGGCGTTGGCGTCCAGCGCGCGGCTGAGCTGGCCGCCCGGCGCCTTGGCGACGATGACGGTGCGGCGGCTGATCAGGCCATGGCGCAAGCGCACCGGCGCGGCGCGGAAGGGCTCGGCGCGCAGAACGCCGGGCAGGTGGCGGACATCCTCGATGGCGCCGGGGCCGCGCGGGTCGATGAAGCCGACGGTGGCGTTCTCGCGGTCGGCGCGGTTGAAGGTCACGTCGATGGTCTGCTCCAGCGAGTCGATGCTGAACAATGAGCCGACCAGCAGGCCGACCGATAGCGCCAGCCCCAGCGCCGTCAGCCCCGAGCGCACCGGCCATCGGATCAGGCGCCGGAGCGCCATCATCGTCAGCTGCGAGCGGCCGAAGGGGTGGACGAGGTGCTCGAGCGGCGATTGCGAGAAGCTGGGCGGCGCGGCCGGCGCCATGGCGGTGGCGGGCGCGAGCCTTGCGATCGACCAGACCGCCCGCACCGCGCCCAGCATCGCCGCCCCGGCCGCCGTCAGCACCGCCCACAGGTACATCCGCGCGTCCTGCACGAAGACCAGGAAGGGGAAGTGGAAGAACTCCGCATAGAGCCGCGTCGTGCCGCGACCCAGCCACAGCCCCGCCGCCAGCCCGATGACGATCCCCACGACCGAGATCAGCAGGGCCAGCTTCATGTAGTGCCAGCCGATCGGCAGGTTCGAATAGCCGAGCGCCTTGAAGAGCCCGATCTGCTCGCGTTCCAGCGCCAGCAGGCGGGTCAGCGTCATGTTGATCAGGAAGGCCGAGACCAGCAGGAAGATCGGCGGCAACACCCGGCGCATGGCGTTCAGCTGCTGCAGCTCGTTGTCCAGATAGCTGTTGGACGACTGGTCCTTGCGCCCGTACGCGCCCGCGCCGCCATAGGGCGCCAGCAGGTCGTCGAGGCGGCGGATGGCCTCGCCCTCGTTGGCGCCGGGCGAGAGCTTCAGGCTCACGGCGTTGAAGGCGCCCTTCATGTCGTAGGCGGCCTCCAGCGTCTCGCGCGGCATCCAGATCACGCCGAAGCGCCGGTCGTCGGGCACGATGTCGCCGGGGCCGATGGCGTAGACGTACTCGGGCGACAGGGCGACGCCGACCACGCGCAGCGCGCGGCGGCGCCCGTTCATGATGGCGTCGAAGCGGTCGCCGCCCCGAAAGCCGTGGGCGCGGGA
>CAMLKO010000239.1 GCA_946480495.1 uncultured Caulobacteraceae bacterium | reverse complement strand
CAGCGCAAGCATCGCCGCGCCGCACATCAGACGCGCGTGAGTATTCCGACCCCGATGAGCCATGTCCGTTCCCCCTTTTTCTTTCGGACGCATGGACGCCCTCGCGAGGTCAGACGGGAATTTCCAAAACCACCTCACCCATCGGATGCGGAATTTTTCGGTTGGCGGCCGGCGGCGGCGGACAGCTCGACCGTGTCGGCGTCTTCGGCGCTGACGCGGGCCAGGCCGTAGGAGGCGATGGCGCGCAGGGCCTCGTCGATATTGTCGGTGCGGAAGCTGCCGCTGACCGGCTCGCCCGCCAGCGTCGGGTCGGCGATGACGATGCGGCGCGTCGAATAGCGGTTCAGCTCGGCCACCACCCTGGCCAGCGGCTCGTCCTGGAAGACCAGCTTGTCGGTCATCCAGCTGGTGTCGCGGTCGGGATCGACCTCGCTGATCGCCCAGGGCTTGCCGTCGGCGACCTCCAGCCGCGAGCCCGGCGTCAGTTCGGTCGTCTGCACATAACGCGAGAAGCGGCCGTCGCCCCGCCCGTTGATCGGCGCCTCGACCCGCACCTTGCCCTCGATGAGCGTGACGGCAATGCGGCCCTGATCGACGCGAACGCCGAACTCGGTGCCCACCGCCACCACCGTGCGGCCGGCCGCCCTCACCAGGAATGGCCGCGAGCGGTCGTGCGCCACCTTGAAGAAGGCCTGGCCCCGGTCGAGCTCGACCAGCCTCACCCGGCCGCCTTCGCGCGTGTGGATGGCGGTGTTGGTGTCGAGCGTGACGACCGTGCCGTCGTCGAGGGTCACGGTGCGCTTCTGGCCAACGGTGGTGGAAAACTCCCGCGCCTGGGCGCCCACGAGGTCGGCCTGGGTGGCCAGCGCCGTGGAGATCACCGGGCCGTCGGGCATGCGCTGCATGGCCGCCCAGCCGCCGAACACCGCCAGCGCGATGGAGGCGGCGATGGCCCCGCCCCTCGCCGCCCAGCCGAAGCGGCGCCCGCGCACGGCCCGCTCGCGGATGGCCAGCATGGTGGGATTGGCGCGCACGCCCTCGGCCGCGCCCCACACCTCGGCGGCGAGCCCCCAGGCGGCGCGGTGGGCGGGATCGGCGTCCAGCCAGGCGGCGAGCTCGCGCGCCTCCTGCTCGGTCATCTCGCCGGAGCGTTTGCGGGCGAACCAGGCCGCGGCGATGGTGCGCGGCGTGCGGGGCTCGACCTGCAGCGGATGGAGGCGGGTCATTGCGCGGCCTCCCAGCTTTCCATCAGGCGGTCGAGCGCGCGCATGATCAGCTTCTCGACCCCGCTCTTGGAGATGCCCATGCGCCGGGCGATGGCGTCGTAGGTCATCTCCTCGAAGCGGTGGAGGATGAAGGCCTCGCTGGTGCGCGGCGGCAACGACTGCAGCACCGCCATGATGCGGTCCAGCGCCTCGGCGCCGATCAGGATGCGTTCGGGCGACAGCGTGTCGATCGGCTCGACGCCTTCGTGCATCGGCTCGTGACGGCGCAGCAGCAGGGGATCGTCGCGATGGCCGTCGACCAGCACGGTCGCGGCGATGCGGAAGAGGTAGCGCTCGATGTCGGCCACCGGCTCGCCCGCCGAGCGGGCCTGCATCTTCAGGAAGACGTTCTGGACCAGGTCGTCCACCTCGTCGGCCGGCGCGCGCTTGCGGAAATAGCGGCGCAGGCCCGGGCCGTAGCGGGCGATCAGCACGCGCAGTTCGTCCCCCGGCGCGGGCGCGTCTTCAAGGGGGATCGACGAGGAAGTCATACGGCTGTCCGCGCAAACGGCGGGGCGCCATGGTCCGCCCCACAGACCCAGACGGAGGATCGGCCGATCACCTCACCCGCGCAAAGAAGATTTTTTGCCGCGCACGAGAAAGAGGCGGCGGGTGGGGACCCGCCGCCTTCAGTGTTTCCGGTTCAGAGGGGACCGAAGCCGGAGGGAGACCTATCCGCCGAAGCCCAGGGAGACCTTGAGGTAGGGACCGTCGATGGTGCGGTCGTAGGACCGGTGCTCCGTAAAGCCGGCGTCGAGGACGTTGAAGTAGCGTTCCCAGCGGTAGCCTGTCCCCACGCTGATCCGGCCTGCCTCGTAGGAGAGGCCGAGCGAAAGGTCGACGACCGGGACCGTGACATCTCGGGATCTCGTACCGGACCGGTCGATGACCGTCGGTTCGCCCGCCGGCAAGGGCGCGTATTTGAGCTGGCCCTGCCGCTGGACCGTCTGCTCCTGGCCTTCGATCCTGGTCTCCTGCTTACCGAACAAGGCTCCGGCGCCGATCGACCATGCCAGATTTAGCCGGCCGGTCTGGTCGCCGCCTAACAACCGTGTGGCGGCGTCCCAGGACGCCATCGGACCCGCGCCGTCGAATTTGCGATTTGCCCGGAGGTTCACCGTGCCCTCGGTGTACGAGCTATCGTAGACGAACCAACCGTCCTGCGCCTGCCAGTTGACCACGGCGCGGGCATAGAGGGTGCTTGCGGACTTGAAGCTTGCATGGCGCAGCCCGGCGCTAAGCGCCGAGTGCGTCAGTGCGCCTACGCCAACATCGCGGCCCACTGTGAAGTCGACGATGGTGTGTTCTTCGCGGTCCCGGGCGTTCCCATCCGACCACTCCAGCGTCGTGAGAGAATGAAACTGCGGGTATGAATCGTAATAGGGGCTCGCCGGATTGCAGAGGAGATAGCCGAAGAAGCTGTCCGACGGCAGGGCGCACAGCGTCTGCGTTGTCTCCACCTCACCGCGCATGTCGTGACGGCCGCCGTTGGTGCGGCCGTAGCGCACCGCACCCGAAACGAACCAGGGCGCGCCGGCGGGCCGCCAGGTCAGCTTGAGCGAACGACCATCGCCCCAGTCGAGATCCCGATTTTCCACGCCCCTGGGATCGAGCTCCGCCGGCACGCCGTTGGCCCAGTCGATGGCCATGGTCTCGTATGGCGCGTCCTGTTTCTGCACCTGGCCGCCCACCTCGACGGTCAGCGGGAACGGGCCATGGCTGGCCGGATCGGCGCCTGTCCACCAGGGTCCGCCGCTCCACTCCTTGGTCACCCGCAGCCCGTAGATTCGGGGCTCCGTCAGGAACACGTTGGTGGTCAGGCCGGTGTCGTCGGAGTTCAGGAAGGCCCCGGTGATGGAATCACGGTCCATCACGTTCTTGACGTAGGCCATGATCTTCCAGCCCGCGGGCTCGTTGGAGAAGATCGCGGCCAGGTTGATGTTGGTATAGGCCTTGAGCC
>CAMLKO010000238.1 GCA_946480495.1 uncultured Caulobacteraceae bacterium | reverse complement strand
GCCATCCGCCGCACGGCCGCCAGCGTGTGGGCGTTGTGGGTCGCAAACTGCGCATAGAGGTGCGGCGAGGCCTCGATCAGCGCCTTCGCGCACACGAGATAGGAAAGGTCGGTCGCCGCCTTGGTCGTGTAGACCGCATAGTCCGGCCGCCCGTTCACCTGGGCGCGTTTGATCTCGCTGTCCCAGTAGGCGCCCTTCACCAGGCGCACCATCAGCCGCCGTCCGGACGAGCGCGCCAGCCCCGCGACCGCCTCGACCGTCGCGACGCCGCGCTTCTGGTAGGCCTGCACCGCCAGCCCCAGCCCGCGCCATGCGCCCAGCTCCGGCTCGCGCGCCAGCCGGTCGAGCAGCTTCAACGACAGGGTCAGCCGGTCGGCCTCTTCGGCGTCGATGGTGAAGTTGATGTCGTGCCGCGCCGCGATCAGCGCCAGCCGCTTGAGGCGCGGGTAGAGCTCGGCCCAGACCCGCTCCTCCTGCACGGCCTCGTAGCGGGGCGACAGCGCAGACAGCTTGACCGACACGCCATGCCCGCTCTCGGGCCCCGCGCCGTCCGACTGGGCGCCCACCGTCTCGATGGCGTCCGCATAGCTTTTCTCATAGCGCGCCGCGTCGGCGGACGTCCGCGCGCCCTCGCCCAGCATGTCGAAGGAACAGATGTAGCCCTCCGCCTTGGCCCGCCTCAGCGCCGCCTGGATATCGCGGCCGAGCACGAACTGCTCGCCCATGATCCGCACCGCCTGCGCCACCGCCGCGCGGATCACCGGCTCGCCGACGCGGCCCGCGATCTTCTTCAGAAAAGCTGGAAGGTCGCGGCGCGCCTCCTCGTCCGGTTCGACCAGCTTGCCGGTCAGCATCAGGCCCCAGGTCGAGGCGTTGACGAACAGGCTCTCCGACTGCCCCAGATGCGCCGCCCAGTCGGCCGAGCCGATCTTTTCGGCGATCAGCCGGTCGCGCGTCTCCTCGTCGGGCGTGCGCAGCAGCGCCTCGGCCAGGCACATCAGCGCCAGCCCCTCTCGCGTGCCGAGCGAAAATTCCTGCAGGAAGCTCTCGACCACGCCCTGCCGCCGCGCCGCGCGCCGGGCGGTCCGGACCAGCGCCTCGGCCTCGGCGCGCACCGCCGCACGATCTTCCGGCGAAAGCGGCGCGCGCGAGAGCAGATCGTGCACGGCCTCCCGCTCGTCGCGGTACTTCAGGTCGTCGAGATCGTCCCAAATGAAACTTTTTGCCATGCGCCTTCCTAGCGCCGATCCGCCCCGTTGCGAAGCCTGGCGGCCGGGCGTCCAATATGCGCGTACGCGTGGGGGAAGTTCCGTGGCCGACGCGCCGAACGATCGCGGCTGGTGGAGGGGCGTCCTGGCCCGGGTGGTCAGGGCGACCCGCAACGCGCCCGGCGCGGAGGACTACCTCCACGCCGCCTTCATCCGGCTCGAGGAATACCGCCGCGCCAACGCCGTCGAGAACCCCGCCGGCTTCCTCGTCCGCGCCGCCGTCAACATCGCCGCCGACGAGTCCCGCAGGCCCGCCGCCCGCACCACCGACGCCCGCCCGATCGACGAGCTGATCGACATCGCCGATTCCGAGCCGCTGGCCGATGAGGTTTTGGCCGCCCGCAAACGTCTTGAAAGGGTGAAGGCGGGGCTGGCCCAGCTCAGCCCCCGCACCCGTGAGATCTTCCTGATGCACCGCGTCGAGGGCCTGAAGTACCGCGAGATCGCCGCCGAGCTGGGCGTCACCGTCAGCGCGGTGGAAAAACACGTGGCCAAGGCCGCGCTGTTCCTGGCCGAATGGGTCGAGGGCTGGTGATGAGCGACGTGGCCGACATCGCTGAAGTCCGCGCCCAGGCCGCCGCCTGGCTCGCCCGCCTGCGCTCCGACGAACGCGCGCCGCAGGACGAGGCGGGTTTCCGCGCCTGGCTGGCCGAAAGCGAGGCCCACCGCGACGCCTTCGACCGCATCAACACCGTCTGGGAAGCCGCCGGCGCGCTGCCATCCGAGCCCCGCCGCAAGCGCGCGCTCGCCGCCGACCGTCGCGCCGTGCTGGCGAGCGGCCTGGCCCTCATCGCCGCAGGCTCCGGCTTCGGCGTCTGGCGCGCGGCGACGGCCGGCGTCTATTCCACCGCCGTCGGCGAGCAGCGCCGCGTGGCGCTCGACGACGGCTCGCTGATCATCCTCGACACCGACAGCAAGGTCCGCGTCGACCTCTCCGACAAGCGCCGCACCGTCGAGCTCCTCCACGGCCGCGCCCATTTCGAGGTCGCCCGCGACTCCCGCCGCCCCTTCGTGGTCAGCGCCGCGGGCCGCCAGGTCGCCGCCGGGGGCGCCGCCTTCGACGTCACCCGCCAGAAGGGCCAGCTCTGCGTGCTGGTCACCAACGGCGAGGTCGCCGTCTTCGACCCGCGCCTTTCCGGCAAGCAGCTGATCGAAAAGGGCGCCCGCGTCACCCTGGCCGACACGACGGCCGCGCCGCTCGTCGACAAGCCCGACCTCACCCGCGTCACCGCCTGGCAGCACGGCCGCGCCGTCTTCGACAACGACACCCTCGCCGACGCCGTCGCCGAGATGAACCGCTACAGCCGCCGCCCCATCGTCATCGACGGCGCCGACGCGGCGAAGATGCACGTCTCCGGCGTCTATTCCACCGGCGACACCGAAGCCTTCGCGCGGTCGCTCGCCACGCTCCTGCCGCTCGAGGTGACGCTCGCCTCCGACCGGGTAATGATCAGTCCCCGACAAAACAGCTGAGGAAAATTGGACCCCCACTCGTCAACTCAACAGGCCAGGGGAAACGGCCTGACAAAAACGGGGGGAACGATGACTTACCAGCAAAGCCGCTTTAGGCGTTCGGCGCTCCTGTGCGGAGCCGCCATGGCCGTCGCCATCGCCGCCACGCCCGCGCTGGCGCAGGAACAGATCGCCACGATCGACATCCCGGCCCAGCCGATGGACCTGGCGCTGAAGGAACTCGCCCGCCAGAGCGGCGCCAACCTCCTCTTCTCGCTGGAGACCGTGAAGGGCCTGCAGTCGCGCCCCGTCCAGACCAGCGCCACCCCCGAGGCCGCCGCGCGCATGCTGCTGGCCGGCACGGAACTGTCGGTGATCCGGGACTCCACCGGCTCCCTCATCGTCCAAAGAGCCGACGCCCCCCAGGGCGGAAGCGCCGCCGCTGACGCCGGAACGGTTCAGGCGCTGATCGTCACGGCTCAGAAGCGGGAAGAAGACATCCAGGATGTGCCGA
>CAMLKO010000237.1 GCA_946480495.1 uncultured Caulobacteraceae bacterium | reverse complement strand
CGCGCGCCCAGCACCCGGGCGCGGCTCGGCACCTCGCGCGAGGTGATGGTGAAGTCGACGAGCTTGAGGCCCAGCCGCTCGCAGGCGTCCTTCTCCAGCGCATAGAAGCTGGCGTCATAGCCGCCGCGCAGGTTGACGATCGTCTTGATCCCCCGGGCCGCCCACCACTTCAGCTGGAAGGGCCAGGGCTGGTTGGCGCGCACCAGGTCCGGCCCGATCCAATGGGCGTTCTGGAAGCCCAGCCGCAGGTAGGCGTGGTCGTTCCAGAGGTAGTCCAGGTACGTCTTCAGACGTCCGCCCGGCGTGGAAAGATCGAAGTCGGCCAAATGGCGCTCCCGTTGAAGCGGCCCTAAGTAGGGGGAGAGCGCCCGTAATGCAAAAGCGCCGCCGCTTGACACCCGCCGCCAACCAGCCGACCCCTCGCCCCATGACTGCCGAAGCGCCTGACAAGACGCCCAACCGCACCCTCGCCTTGCGGGTGCTGAAGACCTACCTGGCGCCGCGCTGGCGGGGGCTGACGGTCTCGGTGCTGGCCGCCGTCGTGGTGGCGGTGCTGAGCGCCGAGCTGATCCGCATCCTCGAGCCCGCGATCAACGACCTGCTGGTCAACCACAAGGCCGGCGCGCTGACGTCCATCCCGCTGATGATCGCGGCGATGGCGCTGGGGCGCGGGATCGCGCAGGTCGTCCAGGCCTCGCTCGTCAACCGCATCGGCAACGGCATCGTCGGCCAGGTGCAGGGCCAGCTGTTCGGCAAGCTGGTGCGGGCCGACCTCGCGCGGCTGAGGACGGAGCATTCCGGCGCCTACGTCTCCTCGGTCCTCTACGACGCCGGCCTGATCCGCGAGGCCGCGACCAACGGCATCGTCAACTACACCCAGCACTTCCTGACGGTGATCGGGGCCATCACGGTGATGGTCTCCAACGACATGCTGCTGTCGGTCGCGGTGCTGGTCGCCGCCCCCCTGGTCGGCTGGATCATGCGGCGCTTCTCGCGCAAGACGACCAAGGCCGCGAGGGGCGCGATGGTGGAGACCTCGGCTTTGTCGACCGCCATCATGGAGAGCCTGGACGGCATCAAGATCGTCAAGATCGAGAACCGCGAGGCCTACGAGGAAGACCGGGTGAACGCGGTGATCGACCGCCGCCAGCGCCACCTGATCAAGGGCGCCAACGCCCGCGCCACCGCCGCCCCCGCCACCGAGACCCTGATGACCATGGTCACCGCCGGGGTGCTGGCCTACGCGGGCTGGCGCTCGCTGTCGGGCCAGATGAACGTCGGCGCCTTCGTGGCCTTCCTGGCGGCGCTCGGCATGGCGTCGCAATCGATGCGCCAGCTCGCCAACCTGCAGACGGTGATGGCCGAGGGCCTGATCGCCGCGCGGCGCCTGTTCGCGGCGCTGGACGTCGAGGCCGAGGTCCGCGACCAGCCCGGCGCCAAGGAGCTGGCGCCCGGCGAGACCACCGTTCGGTTCGAGGACGTCTCCTTCACCTATGACGGCGAGGAGCCGGTGCTGGACCGGGTCACGCTGGAAGCGCGGCGCGGCGAGACGGTGGCGCTGGTCGGCCCGTCGGGCGGCGGCAAGAGCACCATCCTCAACCTCATCCCCCGCTTCTACGACGTGACCGGCGGCAAGGTGACGATCGACGGGGTCGATGTGCGCGACGTGACGCTCGCCTCGCTGCGCCACCGGATCGCGCTGGTGACGCAGGAGCCCTTCCTGTTCGACGACACCATCCGCGCCAACATCGCCTACGCCCACCCCGACGCCTCGCAGGCCGAGATCGAGGAGGCGGCCAGGCAGGCCGCCGCCCACGACTTCGTCCGCGAGCTGCCCGACGGCTACGACACCAACGTCGGCGAGGCCGGCGCCAGGCTTTCCGGCGGCCAGCGCCAGCGGATCGCCATCGCGCGGGCCTTCCTGAAGGATGCGCCCATCCTGCTCCTCGACGAGGCGACCAGCGCGCTCGACACCGAAAGCGAGCAGCAGGTGCAGGCCGCGCTGGAGCGGCTGATGGCCGGGCGCACCACCATCCTGATCGCGCACCGCCTGTCGACCGTGCGCCACGCCGACCGCATCTACGTCATCGACCGGGGCAAGGTGGTGGAGACCGGCAGCCACGCCTCGCTGGTCCGCAAGCGCGGCCTCTACGCCCGCCTCGCCCGCGCCCAGGACCTCGACCACGTCCCTGAGGAGGCGGCGGGGTGAAGAAGCTGCTGCGGTCGCAGGCGGTGATCGGCGCGGCCGCCGCCATCGTCGGGACCTACCTGCGCTTTGCCTACGCCACGACGCGCTGGACACAGGTCGATCGCGAGAAGGCCAAGGTCCTTTTCGACGGCGAGCCGGTGATCCTGTGCTTCTGGCACCGGCTGGTTCCGATGGCGCCGGTGGTCTGGCCGAAGGCGCATCTGCCGAAACTGCGGGTGCTGGTCTCCCAGTCCGCCGACGGCGAGCTGATCACCCGCACCATCGCCCATCTGGGCATCAAGGCGATCCGAGGCTCCTCGCAAAAGCGCACCGACCCGGCCAAGACCAAGGGCGGCATGGCGGCGTTCCGGGAAATGGCCAAGTGGGTGAAGACCGGCGGCTCCATCGCCATCACGCCCGACGGCCCGCGCGGCCCGGCGCAGGAGATGGCCGAAGGCGCGCCCGTGCTCGCCCGCTTCACCAAGGCGCCGATGATCGCGGTGGGGGTCGCGTCGCGGCCCTGCATCCGGCTCAAGACCTGGGACCGCACCGTCTTTCCCGTGCCCTTCGCGCGAGGCGTCATCGTCTGGGACGGACCGCTGCTGGCCGCCGACGAGGACGACGCCGCGCTCGCGAAGGTCTGGGGAGAACGGCTGAACGCGGCGCTGGAACGCGCGGAATCGCTCGCGGCTGGGGTATGAGTGGACATGCCGCACGACCACGCCCACCACGGCCATAGCCATAACCACCCCAAGCTGGCCAACCTTGGCCGCGCGTTTGCGATCGGGGTCGGGCTGAATGTCGCCTTCGTGGTGGTCGAGGCGGGCGCGGGGGTCTTTTCCCACTCGCTGGCGCTGCTGGCCGACGCCGGCCGCGCCTTCGCCATCGCCGCGGCGCTGAACGTGGCGTTCGTGGGGTTCGAGGCGATCTCGGGCGTGGTGACAGGCTCCCTCGCCCTGCTTGCCGACGCCGGCCATAACCTCTCGGACGTGCTGGGCCTGCTGCTGGCCTGGGGCGCGGCAGCGATGGCGCGCCGCGCGCCGACAAGC
>CAMLKO010000236.1 GCA_946480495.1 uncultured Caulobacteraceae bacterium | reverse complement strand
AGCAAATCGTCCAGCACCTCCATATTGGCCACCAGCTCGCCCGGCCGTGAGTCCTCCTCCAGCGCGTCGATGAACATCGCCCGCGCCTCGGGGTCGTCGTAGACCATCCTGGCGTCATAGGCCGCGCGCCAGGTCGCCTCGTCCGGCCACTCCGCATAGCCGATGAACCGCCCGTCCTCAGCCCGATGCAGGCGCGAGCCGAAGGAGCCGTACTTGGCCGTGATCGCCCGCGTGCCGCGCCGCCAGCCTTCCCGGAACTGCTCTTCCTTTCCCGGCGTCACGCGCCAGGCATAGACCGCCACGTACATCGCTAATCCTCCGCACCCATCCGGAACCTTAGCCGTGCAGGCCCATTTTCACAGCGATTGGGGGGCTTGGCCGTTCAGGAGATCCATATGTCGCTCGGCACCATCCTCATTATCGTCCTGATCCTGCTGCTGCTCGGCGCGCTGCCCACCTGGGGCTACTCGCGCTCGTGGGGCTACTTCCCCTCCGGCGGGCTCGGCCTGATCCTGGTGATCATCATCATCCTCGTCCTGATGGGACGCATCTAGCTTCCCCTGACCGGCCGCGCCGTCCTAGGTTCCCCGCGAAGGCGGAGGGAGCGGGATGAGCGCGGCGGAAACGGGTGTGGACGCGACCGGTCCGGCGCAGGCCTCTCCCGGCCTTTCGCCGTGGGGTCGGATCAAGGCCATCCTCGGCGGATCGGCCGGCAACCTCGTCGAGTGGTACGACTGGTTCGCCTACGCCTCCTTCTCCATCTACTTCGCCAAGGTCTTCTTCCCGCAAGGCGACCCGACCGCGCAGTACATGAAGACCGCCGCGATCTTCGCCCTGGGCTTTCTCGCGCGGCCGATCGGCGCCTGGCTGATGGGCCTCTACGCCGACCGCTCGGGACGGCGCGCGGCCCTGTCGCTGTCGGTGGGACTGATGAGCCTGGGCTCGCTGGCGATCGCGGTGACGCCCGGCTACGCGACCATCGGCGTCGCCGCGCCCGGCCTGCTGCTGGCCGCCCGCCTCCTGCAGGGCCTGTCGGTCGGCGGCGAATACGGCGCCAGCGCCACCTACATGAGCGAGGTCGCCGGCAAGAAGCGCCGCGGCTTCTGGTCCAGCTTCCAGTATGTGACGCTGATCCTGGGCCAGCTCGCCGCCGCGACCGTGCTGGTCGTCATCCAGCAGACGCTGACCAAGGACCAGATCGACGCCTGGGGCTGGCGCATCCCCTTCGTCATCGGCGCGGCGCTGGCGGTGGTGGTGCTGTGGATCCGGCGCGGCCTCGATGAATCCGCCGCCTTCACCAACGCGAAGGAGCGCGGCGAGCGGGTCCGGAGCATGCTCCTCTTCACCCACTATCCGCGCCAGACGCTGACCATCTTCGGCCTGACCGCGGGCGGCTCGCTCGGCTACTACGCCTACACCACCTACATGCTGAAGTTCCTGACCAACACGTCGGGCTTCTCCAAGGAGCAGGCCGGCGCGATCAACTTCGCGACCCTGATCGGCTTCATGCTGATCCAGCCGCTGATGGGCTGGCTCTCCGACCGGCTGGGACGCAAGGCGATGCTGGCGCTGGCGTTCGGCGGCGGCGCGGCCGTGGCCTGGCCGGCGTTCAGCCTGCTGGCGCACACCCAGAGCGCGGTGGCCGCCTTCGCGGTGGTGATGGGCACGCTGGTGCTCCTCTCCGGCTACACCGCCGTCAGCGCGGTGGTGAAGGCCGAGCTCTTCCCCGCCCACTGCCGCGCGCTCGGCGTCGCCCTCCCCTACGCCGTCGCCAACGCCCTCTTCGGCGGCACCGCCGAGTACATCGCGCTGTGGTTCAAGGATCGCGGCGCCGAGAGCGGCTTCTATCTCTACGTCGCCATCGTCATGGCGGGCGCCTGCGTCATCGCGGTGGTCATGCGCGAGACCCGGACGCACAGCCTCATTCACGAGGACTAGTCTCCACTTATCCGCATGCGGCGACCGGGCCGCATCCTTGGCGGATGCTGAACATCGACACCCTGACCCGCCTCTTCCCGCACGCCCCTACGTGCGCGCACCTCGCGTTCGTCCAGGCGCGCGAGAGCCTCGACGCCGCCGGCCTCACCCAGCCCGGCTGGCGGATGCCCTTCTTCCTGGCCCAGCTCGGCCATGAATCCGACGGGCTTCGGCGCACCAGCGAGAGCCTGGTCTACAGCCGCGCCTCCCGGATCGCGCGCGTATGGCCTGCGCGCTTCCCCACGCCCGCCTCCGCCCGTCCGTACGTCCGCAACCCGCGCGCGCTCGCGGAGAAGGTCTACGGCCGCCGCCCCGACCTCGGAAACCTCGAACCCGGCGACGGCGCGCGCTTCATCGGCCGCGGATATCTGCAGATCACCGGGCGGGCCAACTACCGCGCCATTGGCGGGCGCATCGGCCTCGACCTGGAGGCCCAGCCCGAGCGCGCCGCCGAGCCCGAGGTGGCGGTCAAGATCGCCTGCGCCTTCTGGTCCGAACAGGGGCTGAACGCCCTGTGCGACGCCGGGCGCTTCGCGGCCGTGACCCGGCGCATCAACGGCGGCCTCACCGGCTACGAGGATCGGATGGACTGGCTGGAGCAGGCCATCGCCTGCCTGGACTGGCCGATGCCGGCGGGGGCGGCCCCGCTCGACCTTACGCCGTGACGCCCACCCCGATCGGGCAGGTCACCCCGGTCCCGCCGATGCCGCAGTAGCCGCCCGGGTTCTTGGCCAGGTACTGCTGGTGATAGTCCTCGGCGAAGTAGAAGGTCCCGGCTTCGGCGATCTCGGTGGTGATCGGCCCCAGCCCCCGCGCCGCCAGCGCCTGGGCGTAGGCCTCCCGGCTCGCCTCCGCGGCGCTGAGCTGGGCGGCGTTCAGCACATAGACGCCCGAGCGGTACTGGGTGCCGATGTCATTGCCCTGCCGCATGCCCTGCGTCGGGTCGTGGTTCTCCCAGAAGGCCTTCAGCAGCTGCTCGTAGGTCACCTGCCGCGGGTCTAAGACCACCAGCACCGCCTCGGTGTGGCCCGTGCGGCCGCTGCAGACCTCCTCGTAGGTCGGATTGGGCGTGATGCCGTTCACATAGCCCACCGCCGTCACCCACACGCCCGGGATCTGCCAGAACACCCGCTCCACGCCCCAGAAGCAGCCCATGGCGAACACCGCCTCCTCCATCCCCTCGGGATAGGGGCCCTTCAGCGGGTGGCCGTTGATGAAGTGGGTGATCGCCGTCGGGATCGGCTGGGCGCGTCCCGGCAGGGCGGTTTCTTCGGTGGGAAG
>CAMLKO010000235.1 GCA_946480495.1 uncultured Caulobacteraceae bacterium | reverse complement strand
TTCCTCAACGCTTCCCACTCCCGCCGCAGGATCGAGAACAGGACCGAGGAGATGTAGCGGCCGTCGTCCAGCCGATAGACCTCGCGCACCACGCCCTCGCGCACGAAACCCTCGCGGTCATAGACCCGCAGCGCCCGCGGGTTGGCCGTCGAGCAGTCGAGCTCCAGCCGGTTGGCCTCGGTGTTGGTGAACACCCAGTCCATCAGCGCCGGGACCAGCCGCCGCCCAAGACCCGTGCCCACCCGCGCGGCGGCGATGCTCTTGGCCTCCACCACGCCGTGCGGATTGGTCATCTTCAGCAGCAGGACGAAGGCCGCGACCTCGCCGTCCTCGCGCCAGACCAGGTAGCGTGCATCCGGCGAGGCCATCTGTTCGCGGTGCTTGTCCTCGTCGAACCGGCCGATGAACCAGTCGTAGCCCTCCAGCCGCTCGATCCGCATGATGGCGGGGATGTCGGCTTCGTTGGCGGGCTCCAGGCTCATGCCCGCGGCCGGATCTTCTTGATCACGCCGGAGAAGGTCATCATCGCGCGCCCGCCCACGCTCAGCGTGCCGCGGATGAAGACCAGCGAACCGCCGGCCTTCACGATCTCACCGGTCGCTTCCACAAGGTCGCCGACCGCGCCGGCGCTGATGAACTCGCCGTTGAGGCTGACCGTCACCGCGCGGACGTCCTTCAGCTCCTGCCAGGCGATGGCGAAGAGGGCGAAGTCGGCGAAGGTCATCATGCAGCCGCCGTGCATGAAGCCGCCGCCGTTCATGTGCTTCTTCTCGGCCCGGAAGGCGCAGGTCACGCGCCCGGCG
This sequence comes from uncultured Caulobacteraceae bacterium, assembly GCA_946480495.1. Next base: position 2,458 of record CAMLKO010000235.1, on the reverse strand, counting down.
TCGTCTTCGCGGAAATAGAACGGCCCCGACTGCGCTTCGAACGGGTCGTCGTCGCCCCAGTAGCGCCAGCCCGTCCACTCGCCTTCGGTGATCAGCCGGGGGCCGCTCATCACCTCATTGCCGCCGTCCATTCAGATTCACCTGTGCCTTCGGGGGAGGCTCACATATACGGAAGTGGAGACCGTTCGCTATCGCTACTGATGTCCTCTCCGATCGAAGACGCAATTTTCGAGGCGCTGGCCGCCGCGCCGCCGGGCAAGTCCATTGACCCGGCCGAAGTGGCCAAGGCCCTCCAGCCGGAGCGCTGGCAACGGCTGCTGCCGCAGATCCGCGCGACCGCCGTGGGACTGGCGCGGGCGGGGCGGCTGACCATCACCCGGCACGGCAAGCCCGCCGATCCGGACACGTTCAAGGGGGTCTGGCGCATGCGCCTGCCCGAGCAAGGGGAAACGCAATGATCATCTACGGCTCGTCCATCTCGCCGTTCGTGCGCAAGACGCTGGCCGCCGCCGCCGAAAAGGGCATCGCCGTGGAAAACAAGGTCTCCGCGCCCGGTAACCCCGACCCGGACTTCATCGCCTGCAGCCCCTTCCGGAAGATCCCGGCGCTGCGCGACGGCGATTTCACCGTCTGCGACTCCAGCGCCATCGTTCACTACATGGAAGCCGTCCAGCCGCAGCCGGCCCTGATCCCGGCCGAGGCGAAGGCCCGCGCCCGCGTCATCTGGTTCGAGGAATTCGCCGACACCATCGTGGTCGGCGCGGCCGGCCCGATCTTCTTCAACCGCGTCGTGGCGCCGAAGTTCATGGGCAAGCCGGGCGACGAAGCCGCCGCCGACAAGGCCGAGAAGGAAGCCCTGCCGCCGGTGATGGACTACCTCGAAGGCGTCGTGCCCGAGCCCGGCGGCTTCCTGGTCGGCGACAGCGTGACGCTCGCCGACATCGCGGTCGCCAGTCCCTTCGTGAACCTGCGCCACCTGGGCCTCGACCTCAGCCGCTGGCCGAAGACGCTGGCCTATGTGGACTCGATCCTGTCGCGCCCCTCGTTCGCGCCGCTGATCGAGACAGAGAACCGCATCTTCGGACGCTGATTGGCGCGTTATTGTCGGCGTGATGAAGCGCCGCGCCTTCCTGTTGTCGAGCCTGCTCGCCGCCTGCGCCCCCGTGGTGCAAAAGCCGCGCCTGCCGGTGGCCGGCTTTCGCGGCGCGCGTTTCACCGACCACCGCTTCATCAGCTTCGACGGCACGGCGCTCGGCCTCACCGTCTGGGAGGCCGAGTACGAGCCGCAGGCGGTGATCGTCGGGCTGCACGGGATGAACGACTACGCCAACGCCTTCCACCTGGCCGCGCCCTGGTGGGCCGGGCAGGGGATCACCACCTACGCCTTCGACCAGCGCGGCTTCGGCCGCTCGCCGCACCGGGGCGTGTGGGGCGGCGAGGCCTTGATGTGCGAGGACCTGCGCGCCTGCGTGGAGCTGGCCCGCGAGCGCCATCCCGGCCTCCCCGTCGCGGTGGTGGGCGAGAGCATGGGCGGCGCGGTCGCCATCGCCGCCTTCGCTTCCAGCCGCCCGCCGAGAGCCGAGCGCCTCGCCCTGCTGGCCCCGGCGGTCTGGGGCTGGTCGAGCCAGCCGCTCCCCAACCGCACGGCGCTGTGGTTCACCGCCCACGTGGCCGGCAGCCGGGTGATCAAGCCGCCGCGGTGGGTGACCCAGCACATCCGCGCCTCCGACAACATCGACGAGCTGCGCGCCATGGGCCGCGATCCGCTGATGATCTGGGGCGCGAGGAGCGATGCGCTCTGGGGCCTGACGCAGCTGATGGAGACGGCCTGGGCCTCGACCGGACGGCTGCGGGTGCCGACGGCCTACCTCTACGGCGCCAACGACGAGATCATCCCGCCCGAGCCGACCCTCCAGGCCGCCGCGCGCCTGCCGCATGGCGATCGCACCGCGCTTTATCGCGAGGGCTGGCACCTGCTGCTGCGCGACCGGCAGGCGCAGACGGTGTGGAAGGACGTCGCCGCCTTCGTCGCCGAACCCCGCGCGCCGCTGCCCTCGGGCGCGCCGCCGATCCCGCGGGCGCCGATCGCCGCGACCCGCGTTTCAGGGTTGTGAGGCGCGGCGCGGCGGCGTAGAGCCTGCCCGCGCATATGCGTTCCCCCAAATCAGCGTTTCGGCGGCATGACCCTTTTCGATTCCCCCGCTTTCGAGAACCACGAAGCCGTCCACAGCTTCTTTGACGAAAAGTCCGGCCTGCGCTGCATCATCGCCGTCCACTCGACCTTTCGCGGTCCGGCTGCGGGCGGCTGCCGGATGTGGAACTACCCCGACGCCGAGGCCGCGCTCACCGACGCGCTGAAGCTGTCGCGGGCGATGTCCTACAAGAACGCCATGGCCGACCTGGAGCTGGGCGGCGGCAAGGCGGTGATCATCGGCAATTCCCGCACCCAGAAGACGCC
>CAMLKO010000234.1 GCA_946480495.1 uncultured Caulobacteraceae bacterium | reverse complement strand
GTTGTACCAGCCGTGCAGCTTGTCGTAGGGGTCGGCGTTGTAGACCCGCGCCCACGACTGCGACTGCCAGTAGGCGTCGGCCCGGACGGTGGCCCGCCAAGAGCCGTCGAGGATGTCGTGACCGTACTGGGCGCCGATGTTCATCGTCCAGTGCGGCGAGTTCGGCAGCTCGTTGCCTTCCAGGTTCTTGTAGATTCCAGCGCCGCCGTTCAGCTCCGGATAATTGGCCGGATCGTACATCTGCCCTGTCGCCGGGTCGGTGGGTTGGGCATGCGCCAAGAGCCAGCCACCGCAGATATTGTACCAGCCTGCCGGGCTGCCCGCCTGGTTGGGATCCCCCCCGGGAGCGGCTACGAACTGTTCGGCGACCCCTAGCGGCACGACGCAGTTGGAAGGCAATTGGACCCAAGGCTTGCCCACGATGAAGTTTGGATCGCCCGCCGTCCTGTCCATGATGTCGATCGACTTGGCGCCCTTGCCCAGCTTCGTGTCCAGGTAGCCCAGGTTCGCGTTCAGCCTCAGATCACGCGACGGAGAAAACAAAGCTTCGAACTCCAGGCCCCAGGTCTTGGCGTCGAAGTTTTCGTTGATGGCGGACCGCTCCACGATTTTGGAGACCTGGTAGTCCTTGTAGTCATAGAAGAAAGCGTCCCCATTCAGCACCAGGGCGCCGCCAAGGAGCGTGTTCTTTGCGCCGATTTCAAAAGCATTGACGAACTCGGGCCGGAAGGTGTCCGGATAGTTGACCGGGCTTTCCAAGATCGGCCATGGAAGCGGAAACCAGACCGCGGCCGTCTCCTCCTGCGTCGCAAACCCCGGCTTCGGTGGATTGGCGCCGCCGCCCTTGTAGCCGCGCGAATAGAAGGCATAAATCATCGTCTTGTCGGTGAATGACACCTCAGGCGACCAGTCCACCCCGAGCCGACCGGTAAATTCACCCCAGTGTTGCTTGATATCCGGCTTTTCCGGATATCCACGATTCACCGTTCCTCCGGTCGCGATATAGCTGGCCAGCAGAATCTGGCTGGGAACCGGCGTGAATGTCTTGTGGTCGTCAGTGTATCGGAGGCCGGCCGTGACCTTCAACTCATCGTTCGCTTGCCAGTACAATTCCCCGAATACGGCGGAAGATGTCAGCCTGTAGGGGTTCTTGCTGCGGAAATAATTATGCCCTTCGCCATTGATGCTCTCGATAGGATTGGGGTCGATATAGGGACAACCGGCATTGGGGTCATCCATGGGCAGCAGCAAACCAAACGAACTCGGGTTGCCCGGCTGCCCGCACAGGTTTAGGTCTGGCTGCGTATTGAAGAGCGGAAGCAGGGCAAGCGCCGAAAGGACGTTGTAGAAGACATAGTAGTCCGCCAAAACCTTGAAGTGCGTGTAATTTGCCCCGACCGAGAAATTGAGCGGCCCCTCGCTCGCCGATTGCAACCGCAATTCCTGCGTGAACTGTTCCGACTTGGCTTGCGAAATATCGAAGCCCGCCATGGTGTTCGAGCATCCCAATTGCGGGTCGCAAAACACGCCACCTGGGGCCAACGACCGGTAAGGGCTGGGATTATCGGAGAAGACCTCAAGCCACCCGGAGGTGTCATTGAATATCGGCACCGTATTGAACCGATTGAAATCCTGGAACGAATAGACCGTGTCCTTGTCGTAGGCCGTTTGTGAATTCAGAGTGAGACTGTGGGGCAGTTCGATCTCAAGGTTGAATTCAACCACATCGGCCTTGGCCCGGTATTTCGGATCGCGAAACGAGGCGATCGAGCGCAGATCGCGCGACTGCATCATGCCGCCGTAAGGATCCTTCAGATCGACGAGCGTTTCGGGCTCTCCAAATACCGGCTCCCTGGCGGGTTGGAAGCTCGCGAGCGCCGGCGTGCCGTCGTCGGTGCCCAGGCCGAGCATCCCGAATATGAAAGGTAGAGCCAGGCCGTTAGGGGTCCCGAAAGCTGAATCGTCGTAAAGCGATCCGGGCTTGCACCCTTGCGAGAAGAGCACCGGAAGCAAGACGTCGCCGAAATCCAGTCCATCGGGCCGCAAGGCGCCGTGCTGCCTCGTCGATTGATTGCCGACCATGTCCGGCCCGTCATCGCGGTGACAAAGCTGTTTCCCGGTGCGCGAGCGATCGTCGTCTTCGTTGAATCGTTCCCAGACGAGATTGGAGCGGATACTTTCGGTCGGGTTGAAGCCAACCGTGATACGGCCCGACCACAGGTCGCGGCCATTCACCGCGTGCTTCGTCACGGAATTGAAGTCGTAACCCTGCCGATCGGTGAGCGAACCGGCGACGCGGATGGCCAGCTTGTCCTCGATCAGCGGGATGTTGATCATCGCTGACACCCGCTTGGCGTGATAGTTGCCGACCTCACCTTTGATCCAGCCGTCGAATTCGTGCAGATTCGGCTTGGCGCTGATGACGTTGATAACGCCCGCCGTGGCGTTACGGCCGTAGAGCGTGCCTTGCGGCCCGCGCAGAACTTCCACTCGTTCGACGTCGAAGTACTCCTGCTCGAACAGACGGTTCTGGATCAGCGCGATGTTGTTGAAGCTCACCGCCACGCCCGGATCGGTCGTGGCGCTGATCGCCTTGGTGCCGACACCGCGGATCGAGAAGTTGTAGCTGGTGAAGTTGTTCTTCGAGAAGGTGACGTTCGGGATGGCCTTAAGAAGATCAAAGCCACCTTCGATCTTCTGTTCCTCCAGACTCTTTTCCGTGAAGGCCGATATCGCGATCGGAACATCCTGGATGTTTTCTTCACGCTTCTGCGCCGTCACAATCAACGCGGCGACCGTCCCCTGGTCAGCGCCGTCCCCGGCGGCGCTTCCGGACTGGGGGTCGGAGGCGCTCAGCGTGATGGTGCGCCCGTCGTCGGCAATCACTTTCAGTCCGCTTCCGGCGAGCAGCGTCTGGAGCGCCAGGGCCGTCGGCATGCTTCCTTCCACCGCGTGGGTCAGCCGCCCGCGCGTGTCGGCCTCCATGACCAGGATCTGGATGTCGGCCTGTTCGGCGAATGCGGCGATTCCGCTCGCCGCCGACTGCGCCGGCACGTCGAAATCGCGCGACTGGGCGAGCGCCGGATTGGCGTAGGCGACAACGATCGCGCTGGTCGCCAATAGAGCGGTTCGAAGGCAATGCCTGTACTTCATTAGATCGTCCCCCCGTTTGGTATGCGCTTTGGGCGCCTACTCAGAACGACGAGTCACCGGCGGCTTTCCGTAGGATCGGTTGAAGTTTTTATCCCTTGTAGATCAGGTATGCGTCGGACGTGGTTTCGGTT
>CAMLKO010000233.1 GCA_946480495.1 uncultured Caulobacteraceae bacterium | reverse complement strand
CCGAACTTCAGGAGCGTGCCGTAGAGCAGCTTGCCCGCGTAATCGCCCGTGAAAGGCCGGCCCGTGCGGTTCGCGCCCATGCGTCCCGGCGCCAGACCCACGATCAGCAGCCGTGCGTTCTCGTCGCCGAACGAGGGGGCAGGGCCGTTCCACCAGTCGGGATGTGCTACTCGGTTGGCGAGACGGTAGGCCACGAGCCGCGGACAAAGCGGGCAATCGCGCGGCGGCTCGGCGTCTTCGTTGGCGCAATAGTCAGTGATATCGGCACCTTGGCGGAAGAAATTCACAATCTTGACGACGCGGTGATCGTCGCGCTGGGCGGCAATCTCCCCGGCGAGCACGATTCCGTCGAGTCCCTGCTGGAAGCTGCGCTCGCAGCGTTCGACCGAGCGGGCCTCAAGGTGATCGCCCGCTCGGCCTGGTGGCGCTCGGCCGCATGGCCTGATCCGGCCGCGCCGGCCTTTCTGAACGGCGTGGTCATCGTGGAGACCGGCCTCGGTCCGATCGAGACCCTCCACGCCCTCCACGTCATCGAGCGCCGGTTCGGGCGCGAGCGGCATGTCCCCAATGCGCCGCGCACCCTCGACCTCGACCTGATCGCCTATGGACGGGAGGTGCGGGACGACGGCGTCACGCTGCCGCACCCTAGAGCGCATGAGCGGCGGTTCGTCATGGGACCGCTGGCCGAGATCGCCCCGCGCTGGACCCATCCGGCGCTCGGCCAAAACGCGGAAAACCTTGCAGCTTCAGCAGAAATCGGTAAGGACGCAGCCCCGATCCGCTAGCCGTTCTGCGTTGCACAACGGCCCCCGGCTCTATACCTTATTCGTTCCAGCTCACTCGAGAGACCCCATGGCCCGCGTCACCGTCGAAGATTGCGTCGAGAAGGTTCCGAACCGCTTCAGCCTGGTGCTGCTGGCGGCCCACCGTGCGCGCGCCGTCTCCGCCGGGGCTCCGCTGCTGGTCGACCGCGACAACGACAAGAACCCGGTCGTGGCGCTTCGCGAGATCGCCGACGACGTGGTCGACGGCGAGGCGCTGAAGGAAAACCTCATCGCCAGCCTGCAGCGCGTCGATGAGCGTTCGGAAGCCGAGGAAGAGGCCGAAACCCTCGCCCTGCTGGCCGATCCGACCCACATGCAGATGAGCGAACAGGAACTGGTTCGCGCCCTGCAAAGCGACCGCGATGGCGGTCAGGAGGAGCGGTACTGAGTCTTTCGGACCCGGAACCACTCTCGACCGAAGCGGCGAAACCCGCCGCCCAGCCTCAAGACACGCCTCCTAAACCCGCTCCCAGGGGCGGCCCGAAGTTCCTGCGCCAGTACGAGCTGATCGAGCGCGTCCGCGCCTACGACCCCACCGCCGACGAAGAGCTGCTCAACCGCGCCTACGTCTATGCGGTGCGCATGCACGGCGCCCAGACGCGGGCCTCCGGCGATCCCTACTTCGCCCATCCGATCGAGGTGGCCGGCATCCTGACGGAGTACCGGCTCGACACCGCCTCCATCGTCACCGCCCTGCTGCACGACGTGATCGAGGACACCTCGGTCAGCCGCAAGGACATCGAGGAGCTGTTCGGCGCGGAAGTGGCCGAGCTGGTCGAGGGGGTGACCAAGCTCTCGCAGCTGGAACTCGCCTCCGAGCACACCAAGCAGGCCCAGAACCTGCACAAGTTCATCCTGGCCATCTCGAAGGACGTCCGCGTCCTGATGGTCAAGCTGGCCGACCGGCTGCACAACATGCGCACGCTGGGCTTCATCAAGAGCCCGGCCAAGCGTGAGCGGATCTCGCGCGAGACGCTGGACATCTACGCCCCGCTGGCCCGCAACATCGGCTGCCACCGCATCTGCACCGAGCTGGAGGAGCTGGCCTTCAGCCACCTCAACCCGGTCGCCCGCGGCGCCATCATCCGCCGCCTCGAGGTGCTGCGCGCCAGCCAGGGCAAGGCGGTTTCCGTCGTCAGCGAGGAGATCGCGGCCAGGCTGCAGGGCGAGGGCATCCCCAGCCGCGTTTTCGGGCGGGAAAAACATCCCTTCTCGATCTGGCGAAAGCTGCAGCGCAAATCGATCGGCTTCTCGCAGCTTTCCGACATCTACGCCTTCCGCGTGATCGTCGACACCGAGGAGGACTGCTACCGCGCGCTCGGCGTCATCCACCGCGCCTGGCCGTTCGTGCCCGAGCGGTTCAAGGACTACATCTCGACGCCGAAGCGCAACAACTACCGCTCGCTCCACACCACGGTCGTCGGGCCCAAGGGCATGCGGATCGAGATGCAGATCCGCACCGAGGTCATGGACCGCGTGGCCGAGGAGGGGGTCGCCGCCCACTGGCGCTACAAGGACCAGTCCTACGGCTTCGACGCCGAGGCGATGGAGGCCGCCGGCGGGCGCGATCCGCTGGCCAACCTGCGCCAGCTCGTCCAGGTGCTGGAACACGGCGGCGACGCCGAGGAACTGGTCGAGCACGCCAAGCTGGAGATGTTCCTCGACCAGGTGTTCGTCTTCACGCCCAAGGGCCAGCTGGTCAGCCTGCCGCGCGGCGCCATGCCGCTCGATTTCGCCTACGCGGTGCACACCAACATCGGCGACACCTGCATCGGCGTGAAGATCAACGGCGAGCTCAAGCCCCTGCGCACCCCGCTGCAGAACGGCGATGTGGTCGAGGTGGTCCGCAGCGCCAAGCCCGTGGTGCCGCCCGACTGGAAGAGCCTGACGGTCACCGGCCGCGCCCGCTCGGCCATCCGCCGCCACATCCGCCAGACCGAGAAGGAAGAGTTCGTCCGCACCGGCGTCGCGGCCATGGACCAGGCGCTGGAGCGCGTCGGCAAGCACCGCTCGGCCATCTCCTTCCGCCCGGCGCTGGAGAAGTTCGCGGCCGGCTCCGAGGACGAGCTGTTCGGCTTCATCGGCCGCGGCCGGATCACCACGACCCAGGTGCTGGAGGTTCTCTTCCCCGGCCTGAAGGACACCCAGCTCGCCGCCGCGACCGCCCGCACGCGGCTCGAGGACGGCAAGAACAAGGCGCTGTTCGTGCGGGGCGCCGGCGTCGGCGCCAACACCACCCTGCGCTTCGACGCCTGCTGCCACCCGGTGCCGGGCGACCGGATCGTCGGCATCCGGCGCGAAGGGGCGCTGGAGGTCCACACCATCGATTGCCCGCAGCTCGCCAAGTACGAGGACCAGGCCGACGCCTGGCGCGACCTGTCGTGGAGTTCCGAGGCCGAACGCAATTCCATCGCCCCGGCCCGCGTGCGCGCCACCGTCAAGGACGCGCCGGGCGTGCTGGGCGA
>CAMLKO010000232.1 GCA_946480495.1 uncultured Caulobacteraceae bacterium | reverse complement strand
CCGGCGCGCTCGAGCATGTAGACGAGGTCTTCGGTGCCGATGTTGCCGGTCGCGTTCGGGGCGAAGGGGCAGCCGCCGAGGCCGCCGACGCTGGCGTCCAGGACGTCGACGCCCGCTTCCACGCTCGCGTAGGCGTTGGCGAGGCCGGTGTTGCGGGTGTCGTGGAAGTGCATCCGCAGCCGGGCGTTCGGGGCGGCCTTGCGGACGGCTTCGATGCGGCGGCGTACGGTCCAGGGGTCGGCGACGCCGATGGTGTCGCCGAGCGCCAGTTCCGGGACGCCGGCGGCGTGGCACTCCTTCGCCAGCGCCACGATCTGATCCTCGGTGACCTCGCCGTCGAACGGATCGCCGAAGGCCACCGAGATGGTCATGGTGATCGGCGGGCCGCCTTCGGCCTTCTGCCGCTCGGCGATGCGGTGGAACGCAGCCACCTGCTCGGCGACCGAGGCGCCCTGGTTGCGGATGCCGAAGCCGTCGGAGGCGCAGACCACCACGTTGGCCTCGTCGCATCTGGCCGCCACGCAGCGGTCCCAGCCGCGCTCGTTCAGCACCACGCCGATGCGCGAGCGGGCCGGGTCCTTGCCCAGCGCGGCCATGATCTCCTCGGCGCCGGCCATCTGCGGCACCCGGCGCGGGTTGACGAAGGAGACCACCTCCTGGCGCCGCGCACCGCAGGCGTCGAGGCGGGCGATCAGCGCCAGCTTGTCGTCCTGTTCGAGGATGGTCTTTTCGTTCTGCAGCCCGTCGCGGGCGCCGACCTCGACGATCTCGATGAAGCGGCTCATGGCATCGGCTCCGGGGTTACATCGGTCTGCGGCGCCCCCCGGTAGATGGTCAGCGCCATTGTATCACCGTTGCTGTAGTCGACCCCTTTCACGGTTGCGGCAGGGAAGACCCGCAGCCCCTGCCGGGCCAACGCCTTGTGGAACGCCGGCTCCTCGCGCGACTCCACGATGGCCGGCCGCCCGTCGGCGATCCCGGCCGCGGCGTCGGCCGCGTCGCCCAGGTCCGTGCCGGTGCCGAGCGCGAAGACGAGGCTGGGCTCGGCATAGCCCGCCACCTCCACCGGCCCCGGGGTGACGCCCTGCCGGGGGTTTAAGCCCGCCCGCGTCAGCGCCCGCGTCAGATCGCTGGACAGCCACAGCGGCTCCAGGTGCGGCGCGAACCCGCCCGCGAAGGCGCCGTGCGCCAGGATGCCCAGCGCGCCGGCGCTCATCATCGCCGCGGTCGTTCTGCGCCGGATCAGGAAATAGCCGCCGACGATCGCGGCGGCTACGAACAGCACGATGGTCAGCGCCGCCCAGATGACGTCGGTCCCCTCGCCGAACTGCTCCAGTCCGTAGGCGCTGACGGCCGCATAGAGCAGCGCCGCCAGTCCCGAGAGGGCCACGCCCGCGATGATCAGCGGCCGGGTCAGGGGCCGCGTCAGCGCCGAGGCCATCAGCCAGGCGAGCGCGCCGTAGGTCGGCAGCGGATAGTGGACGAGCTTGGTCGGCATCAGCTCGAAAACGAGCCAGCTCGGGATCAGCCAGCAGAGCGCAAACCGCACGCCCGGCTGCGCCCGGTCCTGCCAGGCCCGCACCACTGCGGCCGGCAGCAGCATCGTCGTCGGGAAGACCAGGAAGGAGACCAGCAGCGTGTGGTAGCCGAAGAAGGCGCCATGGGTTTCCTGTCCGCCCGCGAGCTTCGGGGCCAGGTCGCCGGTCACCGCCGCGCCCCAGAAGGCGCCGTCGGTCGCCACCGTGATCGCCATGGCCCACGGGCCGACGATGGCGAAGAACAGGATCAGTCCCCAGCCCCAGCCCAGCCGCTTGAGCCAGGTCGCCTCGCGGTCGGCGGCCCAAAGGGCGGCGCAGGTGAGCACCACCACCATCGGCCCGACCGGCCCCTTGACCAGCGTCGCGGTGGCCAGCCCCAGCCAGAAGAACAGCCGCGTTCGTTTTCGCGCCGCCGGCCCGCCCCGGTGCTCGGCGTAGAGCCGCCCCAGCGCCGCCAGCGCCAGCGTCACCGCCCCGCACAACACCGCGTCGGTCTTGGCGATGAAGGCCTCGCTGGAGAGCAGGAACATCGATCCGAACAGGGCGCCGGCGACCGTGCCGGTGATGGGTCCGAAGAAGCCGCGCACGCCCCAGCACAGCGCCGCGGCCGCCAGCATCGCGCCGAGCAGGGATGGGATGCGGTAGGCCCAGATCTGCCGGTCGGCGGGGTCGGAGAGCAGGCTGACGCTGACCGCCTGCAGCCAGTGGATGCCGATGGGCTTCTTGTAGCGGGGCTCGTCCTGGAAGCGGATGTTCACGAAGTCCCGCGTCTCGAGCATCTGCGCGGTGGCCTGGGCGAAGCGGGACTCGTCGCGGTCGAGCGGCGGCATGCCGATCAGGCCGGGCAGTCCCGCGACCATGGCGATGATCGCGGCCATCAGCGGACCGCGCAGCCCGCGGCTCCAGGCGTCGAGTCGGGACTCAAGCGTCATGGCGCCTCCATAGCACGATCCTTTCCCTCGCCGACTTTTCCGCTATGAGGGGCCATGGCCCGCGCACCCGCTGCTTCGAAGACGCCGGACTACTCGGTGGTCGTGCCCGTCTACAACGAAAGCGGCGCCGCGCCCGCGCTGGCCCGCGAGATCGCCGCGGCGTTCGGCAAGCGGGCCTACGAGATGATCTTCGTCAACGACGCCAGCACCGACGACACGCTGGCGCAGCTGAGCGCGCTCAAGGCCGAGATTCCGCAGCTGCGCATTCTCTCCCACGGCAAGAACGCCGGCCAGAGCCGCGCCATCCGCACCGGCATCCTGGCGGCCCGCGCGCCGATCATCGTGACCATGGACGGCGACGGCCAGAACGATCCCGCCGACGCCCCGCGCCTGGCTGAACGGCTCGCGGCCTCGCCCGGCCTCGCCCTGATCGGCGGCGAGCGGGTGAAGCGCCAGGACTCGGCGGCCAAGCGCTATGCGTCCAAGTGGGCCAACACCATCCGCAAGCGCATGCTGAGGGACGAGGCCAACGACACCGGCTGCGGGCTGAAAGCCTTCCACCGGGAGGCGTTCCTTAGGCTCCCCTACTTCGACCACATTCACCGCTACATCCCGGCGCTGATGGCGCGCGAGGGCTACGCGATGGCCTTCGAGCCGGTGAACCACCGCCACCGCACGACCGGCGCGTCGAAATACACCAACTTCGGCCGCCTCAAGGTCGCCTTCGCCGACATGCGGGGCGTGATGTGGCTGCAGTCCCGCTCGCGCCTGCCCGGCGAGGTGAGCGAGGCTTGACGTAAAGCGCAGGTTGTTCTCTATA
>CAMLKO010000231.1 GCA_946480495.1 uncultured Caulobacteraceae bacterium | reverse complement strand
GACGGCATCGACCTGATCACCGAGCTGCGCCGCCGGGGCTTGGGGGGCGCGGCGATCATGATCACCACCAATCCCGACGCCAGGTCGCGCGCGGCCTGCCGGGCGCTCGGCGTTCCGATCGTGGAAAAGCCGCTGCTGGGCGAGAGCCTCAACGCCTGCATCCGCGGGATTCTCGCCCGGCCTGCGCCCCCGCCGGCCTGAGCGTGGCAAGAACGCCGCGCTTCGCAACAGCCTGGAATGTCAGCGGAACCCCCGCCCCGCGCTGCCGTTTGCTTGCAAGGCTGCGCGTCGTGCGGCGGCCCTTGATCCCCCTCAAGGCGCCTTTGCGCCGGCCGCCTAGCGTGGCGGTTGGAAAGTGAACGGAGCAGTCGTCTCAGTGTACAGGAAACCCGGTTTCAAGCAGCGGATCGCGGTCGTGGCGGGCGCCTGCCTGCTGGCCTTTTCGATCCCGGCCGCGGCGCAGGACTTCTTCCTCACCAGCGCCTCGACGGCGGTGCTGCAACGGCCGCTGAAGCGCGACGAGCGCCAGGTGATCCTGGCCGCGCTGGCCGAAGCGCCGACCCACGGGCTGCCCGTCTATCCGGTCAACGAGGAATCCAGCGACACCGACCTGTCGCGCTCCATCGTCGACTATGCGGGCGCCCTGCACGGCGCGCGGATGACCGCGAAGTTTCCGGGCGACTGGCATCTGCATCCCGACCCGTTCGACGCCGCCGGCTCCTTCCAGGAGGCGGTCCAGAAGCGGGCGTTGAAGCGCTGGGCGGCCTCGCTCGCGCCGCACAGGCAGAACTACGAGGAGCTGCGCGGCGCGCTCGCCCGCTACCGCGAGATCGAGATGACCGGCGGCTGGAAGAAGCTGGAGGCCGGCGCGGCGCTGAAGGTCGGCGCCAAGGGCCCGCGCGTGCTGGCGCTGCGCGAGCGGCTGGGCGTGGAGTATCCCGGGCCGATGCCGGAGGGCGACCCGTCGGTCTTCGACAAGACCCTGTCGGACCATCTGAAGGGCGAGCAGGCGCGCCTCGGCGTTCCCGCCACCGGCCTGCTCGACAAGGCGACGCTGGCGGCGCTGAACGTGCCGGTGGGCCAGCGGATCGACACCCTGGTCGCCAACCTGGAGCGCGAGCGCTGGCTGCCGGCCGTGCTGCCGTCCTACCGCATCGAGGTGAACATCCCGGCCTTCTGGCTGGACGTCTATCGCAACGGCGACAAGCCGCTGTCGATGAGGATCATCGACGGCCGCCCCCATGACCCCACCCCGATGTTCGCCGACGTGATGGACGCGGTGGTGTTCAACCCGCCCTGGAACGTGCCCGACAACATCGCCAGGAACGAGATCTTCCCCAAGGCGCGGAAGGACAAGACCTACCTGGCCCGCAACGACTACATCGTGACCGACGACGGCGGTCTGATCCAGCGGGCGGGGCCCAAGAGCGCGCTCGGCAAGATCAAGTTCAACCTGACCAACCCCTTCGCCGTCTATCTGCACGACACCCCCTCGCGGCAGCTCTTCCAGAACGACCTGCGGGCGCTGAGCCACGGCTGCATGCGGGTCGAAAAGCCGCGCGAGCTGGCGGCCCTGGTGCTGGAGGACGACCGGCAATACACGCCCGAGGCCATCGACGAGGCCATCGCGGCGGGGGAAACGGTGCGCACCGACCTTGGCCGTCCGGTGCCCGTTTTCGTGCTCTATCGGACGGCGTTCGTCGGCGAGGACGGCAGGGTCCAGTTCCGCAACGACCTGTACGGCTGGGACGCGAAACTTAACGACATGTTGACGCGCTGAGCTGAATTGTGGCGAAAATCAGCCACTTAGCTGACCGGCGCGACAATTGGCGCCTTGCGGCGAGGCGCATGGCGCCGTTATCTTGGCGCCCATGCACCTGTCCAGGCGATCGCTTATTCGCGTGGGCGCAGGGGGGGCGGCGTTAGGCGCGATAGGCGTTGCTGTTCCGGCCTGGGCCAACACCGCGCTGTCCGCTTCGGCTCCCCAGTCGATCGACGACATCCTTGCCGCGACCACAGCGGCGCCGGCGGCTTCGCCGGTCATCCAGCCCGCCGGCGTCCAGAAGGCCGTCCGCAAGCTGTCCTTCTACAACCTGCACACCTCCGAGAAGTGCACCGTGGTCTACAAGGACTGCGGCCAGTGCGTTCCCGACGCGCTCGCCGAGGTGAACCACGTGCTGCGCGACTGGCGCAACAACGAGGTCCATCCCATCGACACGCGGCTGCTCGACCTGCTGGCCGACCTGCACGCCGAGCTTGGGACCAACGATCCGTTCAACGTCATCTCCGGCTACCGCTCGCCGCAGACCAACGCGATGCTGCACGAGCGCAGCGGCGGCGTGGCCTCCAAGAGCCTGCACATGCAGGGCATGGCGATCGACATCCGCCTGCCCGACGTGCAGCTGCGCCGCGTGCGCGACACGGCGCTGGCGATGGGCCGCGGCGGGGTGGGCTACTACGAGAGCTCCAACTTCGTTCACGTTGACGTGGGCCGGGTCCGCCGCTGGACCGGCGCCTGACGTTTTCTTTGGAAATGTGGTAGGCTGCTCCCGCATTGGGAGGACGCCATCATGCGTGTGGTCCTCGTTGGCGCGGCGCTGGCCGCGCTGGTCTGCGCCGGATCGGCTCACGCCGCCACGACCGTTCTCGGGAACGGCCTCGCCAATCTCTGTTCCCGTGAAGCGAAGGACGGCTCCAGCGAGCCGGCCGCGATCGATCTCTGCAGCATGGCCATCGAGAGCGAGTCGCTGACCCGCCACGACCTCGCCGGCACCTATGTGAACCGCGGCGTCATCAAGATGCGCCGCAAGGCCTACAGCGACGCCCGCGGCGACTTCAACATCGCCACGAAACTCGCGCCCGACATGGGCGAGGCCTTCGTCAACCGCGGCGGGGCGCTGGTGGGCCAGAAGCGCTATGCCGAGGCGCTGCAGGACATCGACCGCGGCCTGACGCTCAATCCGGAAGAGCCGGAGAAGGCCTACTACAACCGCGGGCTTGCCCACGAAGGGCTGGACGACGTGACCAGCGCCTACTTCGACTACCAGCGCGCGGTGGCGCTGAAGCCCGACTGGACCCCGCCCCAGCGCGAGCTGACGCGGTTCACGGTGAAGACGGCCGACTAGCTGAAGCGGTCGCCGAGATAGACGCGGCGGACTTCCGGATTGGCGAGCACCTCGTCGGGCGCGCCCTCGAACAGCATCTGGCCCGAATGGATGATCGCCGCGCGGTCGATGATCTCCAGCGTCTCGCGCACATTGTGGTCGGTGATCAGGATGCCGATGCCGCGGCC
>CAMLKO010000230.1 GCA_946480495.1 uncultured Caulobacteraceae bacterium | reverse complement strand
ACCAACGTCTTCCTCAACGAGCCCCGCCTCTACGGTCTTCGGCTCACGAAAGAATGGACCGGCGAAGGCTGGTGGACGGGCGCAAACCCGAACCATCCGGCCGGCCAGCCCTACCCGCTCACGGTCGAGCTAAACGGACAGGTCCAGCATCAGAAGGCGCCTTATGAGGCCATGCTGCCGGGCTTCATCTCCGCTTTCCCGGCGGCCCTTCAGCCGGCCGGTCTGGAAAACCGTGACCTCGATCGGGGAGACGGCCGGCAGCTGAAGATTACCTATCGTCCAAGCGGCGGCTCATGGGCGCTGTCGGGATCGGTTCGTTATGGCCGCACCAACGGCGGCGCCGCACGGATCCACAAGGACCAGACGGGCGTCGGCGCCTGCGCGTTCGCGGGCTACTATGCCGCCATCTGCCCCAAGTACAGGGATACCCTCAACCTCTATCCCACCTATCACGACTGGTCGGACGCTACGGTCCAGAGCCGCGAAGATCATCTCGTGGCGGATTTCGAGGTCGGCAAGGACATGGGCATTGGCGGCCTCGATCATTCGAGCGTGTCGGCCGGTCTTCGTTACGCCAGCCTGGATTCGACGACCAATGTCACCATGGACGGGATTCCCGACTGGGTCATCCCGGCGGGCTGGTACGTCAAGTACGAGAGCACCATGCATCGCTATCAGGCTGCGCTCGATGCGCGCCGGGAATTCCACGGGGCCGGGCCGATCGTGTCGTGGGATGCGGCCGCTCGCCTGCTGGGCGACGAAAATACCGGCCACGTCGACCTCGACTGGTCCGTGAACGGCGGTGTTCTGTTCGGCAAGCAGAGAACGGCCGTGACCGGGCAGGAGACGGCGGGCTACTTCAGCGGCGCCTATTACGAGAACCCCCGCCCGCCACAGAGCACTATCACTACCCCCGTCGATATCCACCGCACCAAGTCGGTTTCGGCCCCGGTGCTCGACCTGTCGCTCGGCCTCTCCTACGAGATCCAGCGGATCAAGGTCGGCGCGGGCTATCGCTGGGAGCGGTACTTCAACGTCCTCGACGCCGGCTACGCCGAGCGCAAGTCCTACGACCGCACCTTCGACGGGCCGTACTTCAAGATCGCCGTCGGCTTCGGCGGCTAGTTCCTCCGGCTTCGGTCCCCTCTGAACCGGATCGACTGAAGGCGGCGGCGCCCACCGCCGCCTTCTTTTTTCGCTGACCTGCTGCACGATCGGCGGCATCGTGCGTCATACGTAAGCGCGGCTTTCCGCCGCCGCTTGGATGATGTGGGGATGCAGGCTCCGGCCGACGGCGATCTGGTGCAGCTCAATCGGCGCTTTCGCCCGGCGCTGATGGCCTTCTTCCTGCGCCGTATCGCCAACCACGCCGAGGCCGAGGATCTGACGCAGGAGGTGTTCGCGCGGCTGGTCCACCTCACCCCCGGCGAGCTCAATCAGGCCGACGCCTACATCTTCCAGATCGCCGCCAACCTGCTGCGCGACCGCGGCCGGCGCGAGAAGGTGCGCGAGGCCTACCGCTTCGGCGTGCTGGCCTCCGAGGGGCTGGGCGTCGAGCCGATCGATCCCGACCGCGTGCTGGCGGGGCGCCAGTCGCTGGGCCAGGTCGCCGCGGCGCTGCGCGAGGTTCCCGAGCGGACGCGGTCCATCTTCATCCTCTACCGCATCGAGCAGATGCGGAAACGCGACATCGCCGAGACCTACGGCATCTCGACCAGCGCGGTGGACAAGCATCTGATGAAGGCCATGGCCCACCTCTGGAAACGCGTGGGGAGCAACCCATGAGCGCGCTCGACCGTCACGCCCTGGACGCGCGGCGCGAGGCCGCCCTGGGCTGGTGCCTGCGGCTGGCCGAGGGCGAGCTCGGCGCGCCCGAGCGCCAGGCGTTCGAAGCCTGGCTCGCCGCCGATCCCGCCAACCCCGCCCTGTTCGACGAGGCCGTGGCGCTGTGGAGCGGCGTGGAGGATCAGGCCGGCCTGCCGGAGATGGTGGTCCTGCGCGGCCAGGCGCTGGAGAGCGCCCGCCACGCCAACATGATGCGCTGGGCGCGCGACCGGGTGATGACGCGCCGCGCCTTCGCGGTCGCGGCCATGCTGCTCGTGGCGGTGTTCACGAGCGTCTGGTTCGTCGGTCTGCCGCACGCCTATCGCACCGGCGTGGGCGAGCGGCAGGTGGTGGCGCTGTCCGACGGCTCCAAGCTGTCGCTGGATGCCGACAGCCTGGTCACCGTCCGCTTCACCCAGGCGCGGCGCGAGCTGATGCTGAAGCGCGGCCGCGCCCGCTTCACGGTGGCCAAGAACCCGCTGCGGCCCTTCACGGTGACGGCGGCGGGCAAGACGGTGGTGGCCGTTGGCACCGAGTTCAGCGTCGAGCGGCTGGGCCGGCAAGTCCGGGTGATCCTCTACGAGGGCAAGGTGTCCGTGCTTGGCCAAAGCTCGCCGCTGGCTTCGCCGAAGCCCGTGCCGATCGGGCCGACGCACAAGCCCGCCGACGTGGTGCTCAAGCCCGGCGGCGAGCTGATCATGGCCGATGCGGCGCCGGTGGCGGCGCTGGAACCCGCCGACCTTGCGCGCTCGCTGTCGTGGGAGGGCGGCCAGCTGGTGTTCAAGAACGAGCCGCTCGCGCTCGCCGTCGAGCAGGTCAACCGCTACGCCGAGCAGAAGGTCCGCATCGCCGACGCCGGCGCCGGCCAGGTGCTGGTCAGCGGCGTCTTCGCCGCGGGCGACACCGACGCCTTCGTCGACGGCATAACCGCCGTCTTCCCCGTGCGCGCCGAGCAACGCGACGGCAAGATCACGATGTCTTCGGACCCGAAACGCCAGGAACCGGTGAATGATCGGGCAAGTGGTGCGTCTAACCCTTCAAGCGCCTGAAAGAGGAGGGCGCGGAAAAGGGGGGAGTAGTATGGCTATCCGCAAGGATCATCGGACCGCGCTCAAGACTTCGGCCGCCGTCGCCGCGTTGCTGGCCTTCAGCATGCCGGGCGTTTCGCTGGCGCAGAGCGCCAAATACAGTTTCGATATTCCCGCGCAGGACGTGAGTGCGGCCCTGATCGCCTACGGGCGCGCCGCCCGACAGCAGCTGGTCTTTGACGGCGCGACGGTCCGGAACCGCCAGAGCGCGGCCCTCGTCGGCGAATTTTCCGCGCAGGACGGCCTCTCGAAGCTTCTGGAAGGCACAGGGCTGCAGGCTGAATTCGCCGGTTCCGGGGCCATCCGCATCGTGAGCGCCTCCGACCCCCAGTCCGGAAGCGCCGCGGGGGACGGCGCTGAAGGAACCGTCCAGGCGCTGATCGT
>CAMLKO010000229.1 GCA_946480495.1 uncultured Caulobacteraceae bacterium | reverse complement strand
GCGAAGAACAAGAAGGCCCACCTGCAAAAGCCGGTCACGGAAGAGCAGGTGCTGAACGCGCCGATCATCGCCGAGCCGCTTGGCCTCTTCGACTGCTGCGGCGTGTCGGACGGGGCGGCCGCGGCCATCGTGACGACGCCGGAGATCGCCCGCTCGCTCGGCAAGCACGACCTCGTCACCGTCAAGGCGCTGCAGCTGTCGGTCTCGAACGGCTACGAGAGCCAGTACAATCAGTGGGACGGCAGCTACTTCCACACCGCCCGCATCGCCGCCAAGAAGGCCTATCGCGAAGCCGGCATCGAAAAGCCGCGCGAGCAGATCTCCATGATGGAGGTCCACGACTGCTTCTCGATCACCGAGCTGGTGACGATGGAGGACCTGTTCATCTCCGAGGAGGGGCAGGGCTGGCGCGACGTGATGGACGGCTTCTACGACGCCGACGGCGGGGTGCCGTGCCAGATAGACGGCGGCCTGAAGTGCTTCGGCCACCCCATCGGCGCCTCGGGCCTGCGGATGCTCTACGAGATGTACCTGCAGCTGCAGGGCCGCGCGGGCGAGCGCCAGCTCGACAACCCGGTGTTCGGCATGACCCACAACCTCGGCGGCTCGCCGTCCACCAACGTCTGCTCGGTCGCCATCGTCGGGCGCGAGGGGGCCTGACGCGCGGTCGAGCCTTGGTGTAAGCCGGGGACATGGCGCGGCTGACGGGCTTCAAACGCTGGATCGCTCTGGGCGTCGCCGCCTTCCTCGTGCTGGCGGCGGCCGCGGCTATCTTCTACCGCGACGACATCCTGCGCACCGCGCTCGACCCGCACACGCCCTATCAGGTCTACAAGGCGCCGCCCGCGCCGGACTACGCGCATCGCGACGCCTGGGCGCTGATGCCGACCGACCCGGCGGCGGCCAGCGACCTGCCGGTGGACGTCTTCTTCGTCCATCCGACGACCTACAACGGCGGCGGCAACTGGAACGCGCCAATCGCCAGCCGAAGCGCCAACGAGGTGCTGACCCGGACCATGCTGCCCAACTATGCTGGCCCGTTCGTGCGTGTCGGCCGCATCTTCGCGCCGCGCTACCGGCAGGCCAGCCTCTACACGCGCCTGACGCTGCGCGAAGACGCCCGCGACGCGCGGCAGTTCGCCTATGGCGACGTCCAGCGGGCGTTCCGGACCTTCATCGAGCAGGACAACCACGGGCGGCCCTTCATCCTGGTGGGCGTGGAGCAGGGCGGCGAGCTGACCGAGCGCCTGTTGCGCGACGAGGTCGCCGCCAATCCGGAGCTGAGGAAGCGGCTCGTCGCGGCCTACCTGATCGATACGGTCGTTCCGGCCGCGGAGTACGGCGCCGGCGCGGCCGTGCCCGCTTGTACCTCACGGCAACAGGCCGGGTGCGTGCTGGCCTGGGCGTCGGCGGTGCAGGGCGACCATGAACGCGAGCGGGATTTGCTGGAACGCTCGCTGGTCTGGAACGGGCAAGGCCAGATGGAGGTGATCCAGGGCGAGCCGCTCTGCGTGAACCCGATGCGCGGCGCGGTGACGAACGAGGAGGTTCCGGCGCGCCAGAACATGGGCTCGGCCAACGCCACGGGAATGGAGTGGGGCGCGCGTCCCGCCTTCCTGCAGCGGCAGGTCGGCGCCCAGTGCGTCGATGGCGTGCTGCGGGTCAGCCGGCCCAAGTCGCAGGCGTTGCGGCCGTCGGGGTCGTGGGCGGATCGGCTGAAGGCGCTGGGCGCCAACCTCTTCTACGCCGACATCGAGGCCGACGCGCAGGCGCGCTCGGCGGCCTTCCTCAACCGCCCGTCAGAGCCTTCAGCCCCGCATAGTTAGGCTGGTCGATCTTCACCTGATCGATGATGGAGGCCTTCAGGTGGGCCAGCACCTGCGGGTCCTTCGCCGTCAGCTCGCCGGACTCCAGCCGATTGCAGATCTCGGCATTCAGGGTCGCGAAGTCGCCGTCATGGCCAAGCAGGGCGCGCAAACGCTCTGTTGCGGCGTCCTCGGCCGCGGGGCCGAACTCGATCTCGCGACGCACGGCGGCGAGCGCATTGACCGCCACCCGGGCCAGGAAGGCGTCGCGGTCCTTCAGCTGCGGCGCGGCGCGCTGCTCGATGAAGCCGATGACGGCGTCGATCAGCTCCAGCGAGGTGGGGGAGGTGATCATGCCGCCTTCTCCAGGAGCGCGATGAGGTCGATCTCGGTCTCGCTCGTCCGCCGGCCGATCATGGCGCGCTCGACCGACGAGTCAGCGCCCGACTTCCAGGCCGTGTACATGATCAGGCACATCACGCCCCACTTCAGCGAGCCCAGCGTCTGCCAGTAGAGCACCCGCTCCAGCGGGATCGGCTTGCCGCCCGCGGCCTCGTAACCGGCCAGCAGGTCCTCGTAGTCGCCAAACCCGCCCACTGGGCTGGCTCCGCCGAAGCGCCAGGAGGCGGTGCAGATCCAGCCCATGTCCTCGGCCGGATCGCCCAGGTGCGCCAGCTCCCAGTCGAGCACGGCAGCCACGCCAACTTCCGGGTGGAACATGATGTTTCCATTTCGGAAATCGCCATGCAGAAGAACCGGCTGCTCCATCGGCGGCGCGCGGTCCTTGAGCCAGCGGAACGCCGCCTCGAAGATCGGCCGGCGGTCGCCCACACCGCGATAGATGGCTTCGTACTTGGCGAGCTCGCTGGCGGCGTCGGAGACGACGAGCTCCGGCAAACCCTCCAGCGGCGTTGCGTGGATGCGCGCCAGCACCTCGCCGCACTGACGGGCGAGCCTGGGCCGCACCGCGGCGAAGGCCTCGTCGCGCACGATGCGGCGGCCCAGCGTTTCGCCCTCGACCTTGCCCATCACGTAGGCCTCGCCGAGGCCGTCGTCCGGCGTGCAGACGTGGACGATGGGCGGCACGGGCGCGCCCTGTTTCGCGGCGGCCTGGATGAGGGCCGCTTCCTTGTCGAGCCCAATGGCGTTGCCGCTGCCGGTCATGCCCTCGGGCTTGCGGCGCAGGATCAGCTCGCGATCGCCGGCGCGGAAGGCCCAGGTTTCCTGGCTCGCGCCGCCGGACAGCCGCCGAAGGCCGCTGACGGGGCCAAGACCAAGCACGTTGAGGGCGTCTTCGAGCATCGCCGCAGTTGGCCCCGCTCACCCCGCGTCAGTCAAACCCTCGGGCTTCCAGTCGAACAGCTCTTGCAAGATACGGATCGCCTTGCCGCGCGGCGAGGTCAGCCGCGGGTCGCGCGAGAGGATCAGCCGGGCGTCGTCCGCGGCCGTGGCGATCAGGTCGCGATGGGCGACGGGGTCGGCCAGCCGGTAGGCCGGAAA
>CAMLKO010000228.1 GCA_946480495.1 uncultured Caulobacteraceae bacterium | reverse complement strand
GCGTGCTAGAACGTGCGACTTCGGGCGTGGGCCTTCGAGGGGGCCCGCCCGCGCGAAGGGCCTGTTTCGATGGTGAATATCAAGTCGGTCGGCGTCATCGGCGCGGGCCAGATGGGGACCGGGATCGCCCACGTCGCCGCGCTCGCGGGCTACGACGTGCTGCTGAACGATCTCACCCGCGAGAAGATCGACGCGGGCGTGGCGATCATCGAGCACAACATGCACCGCCAGGTCGCCCGCGGGATGATCTCGGAAGCGGACATGAAGGCGGCGCTCGGCCGCATCCGCCCCGCCCAGTTCCTCGAACAGATCGGTCCGACGGACATCGCCATCGAGGCGGCGACCGAGGACGAAGAGACCAAGAAGACCATCTTCCGCGCCCTGCACGGCCACCTGGGCCCCGACACGCTGCTGGCGTCGAACACCTCCTCCATCTCGATCACGCGGCTGGCCTCGGTCACCGACCGGCCCGAGCGGTTCATCGGCCTGCACTTCATGAACCCCGTGCCGCTGATGAAGCTGGTCGAGGTGATCCGCGGCATCGCCACCGACGCCGAGACCTACGACGCCGCCGTCACCTTCGCGAAGTCGCTGGGCAAGACCACCACCAACGCCGAGGACTTCCCCGCCTTCATCGTCAATCGCGTGCTGATGCCGATGATCAACGAGGCGATCTACACCCTCTACGAAGGCGTCGGCACGGTGGACGCCATCGACACCGCCATGAAGCTGGGCGCCAACCATCCGATGGGCCCGCTGGAGCTGGGCGACTTCATCGGCCTGGACACCGTGCTGAACATCATGAACGTGCTCTACGAAGGGCTGGCGGACCCGAAGTACCGCCCCTGCCCGCTGCTGGTGAAGTACGTCGAGGCCGGCTGGCTTGGCCGCAAGACCGAGCGCGGCTTCTACGACTACCGCGGCGAGGCGCCGGTCCCGACCCGCTAGGGCTCGCCCCACAGCCTGACGAGATTGCCGATCGCCTTGTCGAGCAGGAGGCGCGCGTCGCTCTCCGGGAGGGCGGCGCGGGTGCGGCCGAGGTCGAAGAGGATTTCGCGTTCGTCGGCGCGGCGGATCAGGCTCTGGATCCAGCCCACGGCGGCCAGGCGCTCGCCCGAGGTGACCGGCGTCACGCGGTGGAGCGCGCCGGTCGGGTAGAGCACGGCCGAGCCGGCCGCCAGCTTCACCTCCCGCTCGCCGTCGAGGCTGTCGATCAGCAGGGCGCCGCCCTCATAGGTTTCCGGATCGGCCAGGAAGACGGTGAAGGACAGGTCCGTGCGCAGCCCGGCCATCACCGGATCGTCGACGTGGAAGCCGTATTCGTCGCCGCCCTGGTAGCGGCTGAACATCACGCCCGACCACCGCGCCGGGCGCGCATAGAGCGAAAAGACCGGGTGGCGCTCCAGCGCCTGGCGGACGAACTTCGACAGGGCCTGCACCTTGGCGTCGGCGCCGTCGGCCTGGAGGTTCTGCTTGACCTTCCTGGCCTCGCTGCCGGCGGTCTTCCTGCCGCTGACGAACGGCGCGGCGGCGAGGCCCTCGCGCACGCGGGCCACGTCCTCGGCTGTCAGCACGTCGGCGATCGTCAGCATGAGGCCTCGTCCCATTTTTGCGAATGACTTGCAAGAGCAACACAGCCGTGGCAATCCTGCGGCCACCCCAGCTGGAGAGCAAAGCATGACCACCTTCCGCCCGAAACTGTGGACCGGCGTCTCCGCCGCCATCCTGCTGGCCGCGACGGCCGGCTGCTCGGGCGAGGCGGGCGAGAAGGGCGAACACCCCGCCGCCAATACCGCGGCCGCCGTCGGCGAAAGCGGTGAGGGCGGGCCGGGCAGCAAACCGGACACGGGCGAGAAGGGCGCGCTCGCTGCCTATGCCGACACCCCGGCGCAAAGCCGTCCAGCCCTGCACCTGGCCCATTTGCTGGGCTTCCTGCTGATCGCCCAGAAGCAGACGGAAGGTCCTGAAGCCGCCGCCGCCCTCGTCGGCCAGGGCATGACGGAGGTCTTCGACGCCGAGCCGGATGTCTTCAAGGCGGCGGGCGTGAACGAAGCGGTCCTGCGCAGGGCCGCCCAGACCGGCGCTCCGGCCGACATTTCCGCCGCGATCGCGACTGTCGAGGCCGGTCAGCCCAAGGCCGGCGGCGATCCGGCCGCGGTGCTGAAGGGCATGGTCGACATCGCCGGCGGTCTTTACGCGGGCGTGATGGTGGACGGCTCGGTCGACCCGATCGAATACCAGCACTCCTACGGCGCGGCGCTGTCGGCGCAGGCGCTGGCCCAGCATTCGAAGGACGCGAGGGTGCAGGCGGCAAAGGCCGAACTCGACAAGCTCGTGGCGATGTGGCCCTCCGCCACGCCGCCGGCAAAACCCACCCCCGCCAACCAGGTCGCCGCCCAGACCTCGCGGGTGGAGCTGGCGCTCAGTTGACGCTAGGCGGCGGGACCGCTACCGCCCGCCGCATGCTTTCCCTCCCCGCCGGGCTTTCCGAACTCAAGGACCGTTACGACGCCCTCCTGTGCGACGTCTGGGGCGTGGTCCATAACGGCCGCGAGAGCTTTCCGGCGGCGTGCGAGGCGCTGGTTCGCTGGCGCGCCGAGGTCGGGCCCGTCGTGCTGATCTCCAATGCGCCGCGGCCCTCGCTGGCGATCCATTCGCAGCTCGACCACTTCAAGGTGCCGCGTGAGGCCTGGACGGCGTTCGTCACCTCCGGCGACGCCACCCGCGCCCTGTTGGCCGAACGCGCGCCGGGCCCCGCCTGGACCATCGGCCCGGCCCGCGACGCGCCGCTCTATGAGGGGCTGGGCCTCGCCTTCGCAGACGTTGAGGACGCGGCCTTCATCGCCGTCACCGGTCCCTATGACGACACCGTCGAGACGCCGGAGGACTATCGCGGACGGTTCGAGATCGCGGTGGAGCGCGGGCTGACGATGATCTGCGCCAACCCCGACCGGGTGGTGCAGCGGGGCGACCAGCTGATCTACTGCGGCGGGGCGCTGGCCGACCTCTATGAGGACATGGGCGGCAAGGTGCTGATGGCCGGCAAGCCCTACGCGCCGATCTACGATCTGGCGCTGCACGAAGCGGGCGATACGCCCAAGAGCCGCGTACTTTGCATCGGCGACGGGGTGATCACCGACGTGAAGGGCGCCGACGACCAGGGCCTCGACTGCCTGTTCATCGCCAGGGGCATCCACGGCGACGCCGCCATGCGCGACGGGCGGCTCGATGCCGCGCTGGTCGAAGGCGTGCTGGCGGAAGAAGACGTCAGCGCCAAATACGCCATGTCCGATCTGGTATGGTGAG
>CAMLKO010000227.1 GCA_946480495.1 uncultured Caulobacteraceae bacterium | reverse complement strand
GTGATCCGCACGGCGTTGGCGCTGACGAAATCGTAGTGCAGGCCCGAGCCGTCCAGCAGGGCCATCAGCGCATCGCGCGTCGTCAGGTCGCCATGGACCGGATGGGCCATCTTGCCGGCGACCATGTCATGCGGGGCGGCCACGGAAATGTGAGCCTGGGCGCCAAGATCGAGCAGCGCGGTCGCCAGGGCCTGTTCGGGAATGTTGAAGGTCGTCGTCTGCTGTTGGGCGTAAGCCGCCGGCGCAATCGCGAGCGCCGCGACGATCGCCACGGCCGAGCCGCCGCCTAACGCCGAGTATTTCCTGGACCGCGTGGACATATCCGGTTCCCCCCGTTTGTTGTCGTCCTTGCTCGTTGTGACGACGGGGGTCCGTTCCACCCTACCTACCCGAGTGCGGATTTTTCGCTGACCAGCGTGTCGGCGCGCTGGCCATGTTCAACTTCGGCGCCGAGCAGATCGCCCAGCGTCTGCAGGGTGCGCTCCCGGTCTTCGACCTGCAGGCGGAGCGTCACGCGCCGGCCCTCAAGTTCGCGGTCGTCGACCTCGATTGGCCGCTCGTAGAAACGGTTCAGGTCCTCGACCACCTGGCCAACGGTCGCGTCTTCGTAGTTCACGATCCGCAGACGCCATTCGGCAATGCTTTGCACCGCCACCGGCTCGATGACCGGCTTGCCGTCCTTGCCCAGACGAAGATGCTCGCCCGCCGGCAGGCGCGCGACTTCGTTGCCGTGGAGATCGGCGATCGTGACGATCCCGTTCATCACCGCGACGTCGACGATGCGGTCGCGGCAGCGGACGTTGAAGGTCGTGCCGATGGCCCGGATCTGGTAATTCCCGGCGCGGACGACGAACGGACGCCTCGCGTCCTTCTTGACGAAGAACACCGCCTCGCCGTCGTCCATCCGCACCGAACGGCGCTCGGGCGTGATGTCCCAGGCGACCTTGGTGGCGACGTTCAGGCCGACCACGCTGCCATCGTCGAGATTGGCCATGCGCTGCTCGCCCACATGGGTGCGGATCGTGTGACCGAACGGATGCAGCAGGGTGATCCCCGCCCCGCCCGCCAGCACCAGGACGGACGCCGCCATGGCCGCCCAGCGCCGGGCCGAACGCGCGGGCCTGGGCGCCGCAACGCCAAGTTCGCGCAGGGCCGAAACTTCGCCCCACAGCTCATGCATGCCGGCGAGCGCGGCCTGGTTCTTCGGATCGGAACGCCAGGCGTCGAATGCGGCGCGCTCGTCCAGCGACATGGGCCCGCGGCGCAGCGCAGCGAACCACGCCGCGGCTTCTTCCCGCGTGGTTTCGTCCAGCCTGATGCGTCCTGCTTCGCCTGCCATTCGATACCTAAGACGTTTGAGCCGCCGTTCGCCCGTAGTCGGGCCCGCTCAATCGCCATCCACCTCCCTGGAAAGCTGCGCCATCGCGCAGGCCATATGCTTCTCGACCGTCTTGATGCTGATCCCCGCCTGGCGCGCGATTTCCGCGTAGCTGAGGCCCTCCAGCCGATGCAGCAGGAAAACCTCCCGCCGCTTGGGCGGCATGTGTTCGATGCAGGCCATGGCCCGTTTCAGCCGCTCGGAGGCGATCAGGATGCGCTCGGGGCTCGCCGCCGGATCGGCGGCGTCGGCCTCCTCGTCGCGGAACAGCGCCGCCGTACGCCCCTTCGAACGCAGCCGGTCGATCACCGCGTTGCGGGCGATGCGGAACAGCAGGTTGACGGGCTTTTCGACCTCGGCCTTCCCGCCCGCCTCAACGGTTTTCAGGAAGGCTTCCTGGACGAGATCGGCGGCTTCTTCAGGACCCGCGCGCGAGGCGATGGCGCGAAGCCGGGCGCCGCGCTCGGTGTAGGCCCGAGCCAGCTCTCCCGATATCGCAGATCGCCGTTCGTCTCCGGCCACAGCACGCCTCCCGCACGTACGCGTAAGCGTCCCGCCGCCTCCGCGCCGGTGTCAAGCGAGCGTATCGGCGAGGCGGCGCAGAACGTTGCGCGCCTCCTGCGCGATCTCCCCCACGATCTCGGCGGCGGGCTGGACCTTGCCCACGCATCCGACGCTCTGGCCGGCCCACAGCGACAGCGCCTCGATATCGCCGCTCGCCTCGGGTCCCGGCGTGATCGAGGCGTAGCGGAGCATCGAGCCGAACATCCCCTTGGCCAGCACCTCGCCCTCGCCCGGACGGTTCGCCTTCGGACGGCCCGCGGCCTCCCATGTCTCGACCGTCGAGTTGCGCAGCACGCGGTGGGGAGCGTTCGGCCAACCGAGGTCGAAGAGGTCGGAGTAAAACGTCGAAGTTTCATCGGCTTCCAGCAGCCGGCGCTGATAATCCGGATGGATCGCCACCTCCTCGCTGGCCAGGAAGCGCGTGCCGATCCACACACCGCTCGCCCCCAGCGCCAGAGCGGCGGCCAACCCTGCCCCGTCGGCGATGCCGCCGGCCGCCAGCACCGGGGTGTCGCCCACCGCCTTCACCACCGCGCGGATCAGCGGCATCGTCGCGACCTGGCCGCGCACATGGCCGCCGGCCTCCCAGCCCTGAGCCACGACGATGTCGACGCCGGCGTCCACCGCGGACTTGGCATCCGCCGCGCTCGCCACCGTGCTCATGGTCAGCGCGCCCGCCGCCTTCGCCTGCCTCACGTAGGGCGCCGGGTCGCCCCAGAAGAAGGAGACGACCTTCACCCCTTCCTCGAGGCAAACCGCCAGCCGGTCGGCTTGCGGCCATTCCAGCACGAGGTTCACGCCGAACGGCTTTTTCGTCAGCGCCTGCGTCTCGCGGATCTGCTCGCGGATCGCGCCTTCCGGATGCCAGGACAGCGCGAGCATCCCAAGCCCGCCCGCGTTGCTGACCGCCGCCGCCAGCGCCGGACAGCTCGCCCCGCCCATCGGCGCCTGGACGATCGGAAGGTCGATCCCCGCCTTGCGGCAAAAAACTGTCTGCATGGCCTCACCTCCGTGACCTCCTCCTAGCACGATCCAGCGGGAACCATCCTCCCACGGCTCTGTTTCGGGCGGATGGACGTCCCCCCATCGCCGGAATCGAAGACGGCCATCTACGCCGCCGCGGTCGGCAACCTGGCCATCGCCGCCAGCAAGTTCGTGGCCTTCGTCTTCACCGGCTCCACGGCGCTGCTGACGGAAGGCGTCCACTCGCTGGTCGACACCGGCAACCAGGCCCTCCTGATGCTGGGCCTGACCCGCGCGGCCAAGCCGCCGGACCCCGGCCATCCCTTCGGACACGGCATGGAGCTCTACTTCTGGTCCTTCGTCGTGGCGCTGATGATCTTCGCGCTCGGCGGGGCCTTCTCCATCTACCA
>CAMLKO010000226.1 GCA_946480495.1 uncultured Caulobacteraceae bacterium | reverse complement strand
CGGTTGAAATCCTGCAGCGAGAACAGTTCGTCATAATTGTAGGCTGTCTCGGACGTCAGGGTCAGGTGATCGCTGACATCGAAATTCATCTGCAGTTCGACGAGGTCGCTCTTGGCCGTGTACTTGGGTTCGGTCGTCGATTCGATCACCCGCAGATCGCGTGACTGGGTCGTGCTGACATAGGGGTCGGCGTTCTCGTGGATCGGCAGCCCGAAGAAGAACAGGGGGTGGAAGTAAGGCAGCGAATTGCCGTTGGGC
This sequence comes from uncultured Caulobacteraceae bacterium, assembly GCA_946480495.1. Next base: position 3,065 of record CAMLKO010000226.1, on the reverse strand, counting down.
GCCTCGAAGGCCTGCGGCGAGTACATCGAAACCGGCAGACAGCCCTGGTTGAACTGGAGAACGCCGCCGGCGGCGTTGTTGTCCTGTGCGAGGGGATGGCCGGCAATCTCGGTGCGGTCGTCCCGCTTGCAGAGCTGCTTGCCCGAGCGCAGGCGGTCGTCGTCTTCGTTGAAGTGTTCCCAGATCAGGTTGGCCTCGATCCGGTCGGTCGGCGCCACCCGCAGCGACAGCCGCGTCGACCACAGGTCGCGGCCATCGATCTGCTGGCCGGTGTTGCTGTTGGTCACATAGCCGTCGCGCTTGGTCCAGGCGCCCGCCAGGCGCAGGGCGACCTTGTCTTCGACCAGAGGGATGTTGACCACCCCCTCCAGGCGGGTCGAGTTATAATTGGCGACGTCAGCCGATAGCTTGGCCTCGTAGGCAAACTTGGGCTTTGCGGAGATGATGTTGACGACGCCCGCCGTGGCGTTACGCCCGTAGAGAGTGCCCTGAGGTCCGCGCAGCACTTCGATGCGCTGGAGGTCGTAGAATTCCTGCTCAAAGAAGCGGTTACGGACGAACGGCGTGTTGTTGAACGCCACCGCGACGGCTGGATCGGTCGTCGCCGAAATGGCCTGGGTGCCGATGCCGCGGATCTGGATCGAATACGAACTGAAGTTCGTCTTCGTAAACGTCATGTTCGGGACCTGGGTCATCAGGTCCGGACCACCGGCGATCTGAGACCGCGTCAGGTCCTCCTGCGTGAACGCCGAGATCGCGATAGGAACATCCTGGATGTCCTCCTCGCGCTTTTGCGCCGTAACGATCAGCGCCTGGACCGTACCTTGGTCAGCGCCGTCCCCTGCGGCGCTCCCGGACTGGGGGTCGGAGGCGCCTGACGGTTCGATGATGAAGGCGTTTGCTTCGCGGCGGAACGTCAGGCCGGTGCCCTGAAGGATCTGGGCCAGCGCGAGTTGCTCGTCGGTGGCGCCGGCGACGCCCGGAGAGGTCTTGGACGCCGTCAGTTCAGGGGCGAAGAATATCTGCCGGCCGGTCTGGCTGCCGAAGTCGTGCAGGGCCGACGCCAGGGTCTGCGGAGCGATCGTAATGGGTTTCGATTGCGCCCACGCGGCGCTGGAACCCAGCGCAAGCGCGCCCACGGCGACGCTGGCCATCAAGTATGCATGGCCGGACTTTCTGAATAGCCCCATTTCCTTCCCCCTTTTTGTTGTGGGAGCCACCGGCTCCTAATGAGGGAGATGCAAAACCCTGGGGGACACGAACATCGGCCCCCGCATTTTTCTACTTGGCCGCCACGATCAATACCTCGCCGTCCGGTTGCTCGCGCAGCGTCGCCACGCCGGCGGCCTGCAGGATCAAGGCGAACCCGTGCACATCGCCGGGCGCGAAATTGCCGCTCACGCGACGCTTCGCCAGCGCGGGATCGGCAATCGCGATCTTGCGGGTCGAGTAGCGGTTCACTTCCGCGACCACCTCGTCCAGCGGTTCGTCGTCGAAAACGAGCTGTCCCTGCAGCCAGCTGGTCTCGCGATTGACGTTCGTCGGCGTGAGCCGCCATTCGGTGTCGTCGCGGGCGACGAGCTCCGAGCCGGCCGACATGTCCGTCGCCATGGGTTTGGGCTGTTCGGCGCCCGGCGCTGTCGTCTTCCCGGGACGTGGGGGCGCGGCGGCCTCCACCCGCACTCTCCCCTCCACCAGCACCACCTTCAGCTCGCCGCGGTCGACCCGGACGTCGAAGGCCGTGCCGAGCGCGGTGACGGTGCGGCCCGCGGCGGCCACCACGAAGGGATGGCGCCGATCGTGGGCGACCTTGAAGAAGGCCTGCCCCTTATCGAGGTAGACGAGCCGGCGACCGTCGTCGGCGCGCGTGCGGACCACCGTGTCGGTGTTGAGCGTGACCTGCGAGCCGTCCGGCAGGCTCACCGTCGCCTGCTGGCCGATGGCGGTGCGGAACGACTGGTCGACCAGCGGTTTCGGCGCGATCTGGAGGTAGAGCCCGACCCCGCCAAGCCCAAGGACCACGGCGGCGAAGCTCGCGGCCAGCGCCCGGCGCGTTAAGCGGCCACGATCGACCGCGGCCTCGGCGCGCTCGCGAACGGCGGCGTAGCGGGCGTGCCGATCCAGCTGACCCGCCGCAGCCCAGAACTCCTCAACCCCGGCGTAGGCGTCCTGATGCCGGGGAGACTGCGCCAGCCACGCGGTGAACGCGTCGTGTTCGGCGGGTGACAGCTCGCCGGCCTCCTGACGCACGCGCCAGGCCATCGCCTCTTCGCGGATCGCATCGGGGGGCGTGGTTTCGCGATGCAAGCTCATGGCCGCCACCCCACGCGCTCGTAGATGCGGTTGGCGGCGCGCTGGATCAGCGCCTGCACCGCCCTGACGGAGATGCCCATGCGGCGCGCGATCAGGTCCTGGGGCACGTGCTCGAGCCGGAACAGCATGAAGGCGAGCGCGCTGCGCGGGGGAAGGCCTTCCAGCGCCTCGAGCATCGCATCCAGGGTCTCCTTCCCGATGAGGATCCGCTCGGGCGACAGCTCGTCGGCCATCCCGTCGAGGTCCTCGACATCCTCCTGGCGCCCCCAGCGCCAGGTCGCCCGGCGGCGGCGTTGGCCCAGGACATTGGCGGCGGTGCGGAAGAGATAGCCTTCGACATTATCGATCTCGGAGGCGGCGCCCCGCGACTGCATCATCAGGAAGACCTCCTGGACGAGGTCATCCACGTCGGCCGCCGGCGCGCGCCGCGCGAAGTAGCGTCGCAGCGCCGGCCCGTACTGCAGCACCCATGCATGCAGGTCATCGCCGCCGGGCATCGGCCCGTCGGACGTCGGCTCCGTCAGCGGCGGCTTGGGCGAATACGCCATCTCTCCCATCCGCGGGGCGCACGAGCTGCCCCTACAGTATGGATGATGCAGTCCGGCTGGCTACCCGTATGTGGCGGGGCGGAAAAATCGCCAGGGGCCACTGGGAGGAGAGTGGTGCGGGCGGTCGGGATCGAACCGACACTCTGTCACCAGAACCGGATTTTGAGTCCGGCGCGTCTACCAGTTCCGCCACGCCCGCGCGGA
>CAMLKO010000225.1 GCA_946480495.1 uncultured Caulobacteraceae bacterium | reverse complement strand
CCGAACGGCTTCACCCACGGCAGCCAGTCGAGCGCGCCCGCGCCCGTGACGCCATCGGTTATGACCTCATCGATCAGCCCCTCGACCACGCCCTTCAGCGGCCCGGCGTAAACCGTCGAGCCCTTCGCCCCGCACCAAGTGATCTTCGCGTCCGGAAACGCCGCTCGCAGCCCCGCCACGAACGGCAGCTTGATCAGCCCGTCGCCGATCACCTCGCCCATCGAATAGACCAGGACCGAGCCGGTCATCCGTCCCACGGCCCCGGCCCGATGTCGGCCCGCGCGCCCTTCTTCGGCTTCTTCGCCCTGAGCGCCGCGTCCAGCCCCAGCCGCGCCCACCGCTCGGCCGCATCGGCGTCATCGGCGGCCTCGTCGGGCAGGCGCCAGTAGCGCAGGCTCCCGGACGTGCCGTCCTTGAACTGGAAGATGAAGGGCTCGGAGCCCGCGGCCTGGAATTCACCGACGCTGAGGTCGTCGACCTTCAGGTACAGCGTCTCGCCCATGATCAGGCCGAACATCAGGTCATGCGCATAGACGCCCGCGCCCCCGAACATCTTCCGGATCCGGATCGGGCCGAGCGGCGCGAGCTGTTCCTGGATGAGCGCGGCGAAGTCCGAGCTGACCGCCATTCCCCCCGCCCCGCCCTGACTCAGGCTTCCGAGGCCGGCTGGATGGTGACGCTCTCGCCGCAGCCGCAGGCGTCGGTCTCGTTGGGGTTGCGGAACACGAACTTGGCGGCCAGCCGCGTCGTCTCGTAGTCGATCTCGGTGCCGATCAGGAACAGCACCGCCTTGGGCTCGATCAGGATGGTGACGCCCTTGTCCTCGACCACTTCGTCCAGCGGGTTCGCGGCCTCTGCGTATTCGAGGACGTACTCCTGGCCCGCGCAGCCGCCGTTCTTCACGCCCACGCGCAGGCCCATGTAGCTGTTGTCCGCCTTGGCCATGATCTCCTTCACGCGCTCGGCGGCGCGGTCGGTGAGGGTCACGACCTTCGGGCGGGGACGGCGTTGGCGGAGCGCGGTTTCCATCAGAACATGTTCAGTTGCAGCTTGGCCTCGTCGCTCATGCGCGAGGGGTCCCACGGCGGATCAAAGACGAGGTCGACCGTCACGTTGCGCACGCCCGGCACCTCGCGCACGGCGTCCTCCACCCAGCCGGGCATCTCGCCGGCCACCGGGCAGCCGGGCGCGGTCAGGGTCATGTCGATGGCGATGTCCTTATCGTCGGACACGTCGACCTTGTAGATGAGCCCGAGCTCATAGATGTCGACCGGGATTTCCGGGTCGTAGACCGTCTTCAGCTTCTCGATGAGCTGGTCCGTGATCCGGTTCAGCTCTTCCTGGGAAAGCGGGGTCGTGGTGGTCGCTGCGTCGGTCATCGGCTCATGCAAAAAAGGACTGGGCTTTGGTCAGCGCCTCGACGAAGGCGTCGGCCTCGGCCTCGGTGTTATATAGGGCGAACGAGGCCCGCGCGCTCGACGTCATGCCAAAGCGCGCCATCAGGGGCTCGGCGCAGTGGGTGCCGGCGCGGACCGCCACGCCGTACTTGTCGAGGATCTGGGCGATGTCGTGGGCATGGGCGCCTTCGATGGCGAACGACAGGATGGCCGCCTTGTCCGGCGCCTCGCCGACCACCCGCAGCCAGTTGGCGCCGTTCAGGCCCTCGATGACGCGGCGGTAGAGGCCGTGCTCGTGGGCGAGGATGTCGTCACGGTCGAACTGGGATAGCCACTCGATGGCCGCGCCCAGCCCGATGACCTCAAGGATCGGCGGCGTGCCGGCCTCAAAACGGTGCGGCGGGTCGGCGTAGGTGATCTTCTCCTCGGTCACCGCCCCGATCATCTCGCCGCCGCCCTGATAGGGAGGCAGCAGCTGCAGCGCCTCGGCCTTGCCGTAGAGCACGCCGACGCCGGTGGGCCCGTAGAGCTTGTGGCCGGTGAAGACGTAGAAGTCGCAGTCGATCTCCTGCACGTCGATGTGGGCGTGCACCGCCCCCTGGCAGCCGTCGATCAGCACCGCCGCGCCGGCGGCATGCGCCATGTCGGTGATCGACCGGATCGGGTTCACGGTGCCGAGCACGTTGGAGACGTGCGTCACCGCCACCATCTTCGTCCGCGCGCCGATCAGGCCGCGCAGGTGATCCATGTCGAGCTGGCCGTCATCCAGCACCCGCGCGAACCGCAGCACCACGCCCTTGCGCTCGCGCAGCAGGTGCCAGGGGACGATGTTGGAGTGGTGCTCCATCTGGGTGAGCACGATCTCGTCGCCCTCGCCCAGGTGCAGGCCGAAGGAGGCCGCGACCAGATTGATCGCCTCGGTGCCGCCCTTGGTGAAGACGATCTCGTTCGGCGAGGCGGCATTGACGAACCGCGCCACCGACGCGCGCGCGGCCTCGTAGGCCTCGGTCGTCTCGTTGGCGAGCGTGTGCAGGCCGCGGTGGACGTTGGCGTAGGAATGCTCCATCGCCCCCGTCATCGCCTCGATCACCGCCAGCGGCTTCTGGGCCGAGGCGGCGTTGTCCAGATAGACCAGCGGGCGCCCGTTCACCTGCCGCTGCAGGATCGGGAACTGGGCGCGGACCGCTTGCGCGTCGAAGGCCATCAGTAGCCTCCCAGCCGCTTGGCCGCCCAGGCGCGGGCCGCATCACGCGCGCCCTCATGGCCGATGCGGTCGATGACCTCGCCGATGAAGGCCTCGGTCAGCATGGCGCGCGCCTGCGCATCCGGAATGCCCCGCTGCCGCGCATAGAAGATCGCCGCCTCGTCCAGCGCGCCGATGGTGTTGCCGTGCGCGCACTGCACGTCGTCGGCATGGATCAAGAGCTCCGGCTTGGCGTCGACCTCGGCGCGTTCGGAAAGGATCAGCGCGTGGTGGCCCATCCGCGCATCGGTCCGGTCCGCGCCTTCGGAGACGACGATCCGGCCCTGGAAGATGCCCCGCGCCTGATCGCGCACGACGCCCTTGGTGAGCTGTTCGGTGGTCCCGTCGACGCCGTCATGGACGACCACTGTCGTGATGTCCGAATGCCGCTTGTCCGAGAGCAGGTAGGCGCCGTCCATCCGCACCGCCGCGCCATGCCCCGGATGCGTCACCCGCGTCTCGATCCGCTGCCGCTTGGCGCCGGATGTCAGGATCGTTTGCGCGAACGCCGAACCCGCGTTCAGCGTCACTTCGGCCGAGCTGACCGACACCGCATCGGCGTCGTCATCGGCGAGCACCACCCGCTCCAGCCGCGCGCCTTCGCCCAGCCGGATATCGAGGTCGGCGTGGGCGATATAGCCAGTCCCCTGCCCCTCGTAGCTCTCCAGCAGCGTCAGCGAGGCGCCCGC
>CAMLKO010000224.1 GCA_946480495.1 uncultured Caulobacteraceae bacterium | reverse complement strand
TGCGCCGCGCGCGAAGCGACCCGGGCCTGGAATTCTTCGGTGGAGTTGGTCTTCGGGTACGGCGTATCGGGCACGGGCGCCCCGAGGAAGGCGCACAGCGGCTCCCAGCCGTCGCCGGGGGTGTACTCCAGCAGCTTTTCGGCCGGGACGGTGCGGCGGACCTCGTCGTTGTGGCGCTCATAGACGCCGATGACGTGGTCGCGGGTGTGGAGGTCGCCGTTGAACTTGTTGCGGACAATCAGCTTCTCGAACATCTCCAGCCATTCCGGCGGCATGCCGTCGTGACTGCGGAAGATCGTCGCCTGGGTGGACTCGTACCAGGCCTGCGGATCGCGAACCGACAGGATCACCTTGGCGTCAGGATAGCGCGCCATGAGCTCGCGATAGAAATCACAGGCGGGCCAGTCGACCGTCGAGTTGAAGCCGGTGAAGACCTCGTCCCAGTCCATCGCCTCGCCTTCGGCCGCGCGGGTCCAGTATTGGGAGGCGCCCGGAAGCCTGAAGACCTCCATCATGTGGTAGCAGGGCCCAAGCCCCAGCTGCTCCAGCGCGAACTTCAGCGACAGCGTGCCCGTCCGCCCAAGCCCCGCTCCGATCACCGACAGCGCCATGGCGTTCTCTCCTTCTTATTCTTCGACGGGTCCGTGCAGCTCGCGATAGGCCACGGCGGGCGGAGCATACACGACGGCGTTCTGCACCGCGCCCAGGAAGGCGCCGAAGATCAGGTAGGCCACCATCGGCACGGTGAAATAGTTGGCGATGGAGCTGGTGTCCGGCTGGAAGACCTTGCCCACCGAACCGATGTCGCCGCCCGTCGCGACCGCCGCCACCGCCACGAAGATGACCAGCGCCAGCAGCACCACCACCGCCGCCAGGATCAGCGCCACGACATAGGCCCCGAGCAGCCGCCAGACGTTGCCCCGCGTCAGGGTCCAGGACTCGAACACCCGGATATGACGTTCGGCGAACGTGGCCGGCCCCGACAGCGACAGCCGCAGCGCCACGAAGATGAACAGCGCGACGGCCGCCAGCCCGATCAGCACGCTAACCAGCTTGCCGATCGGTCCCGCGATCGCCAGCGCCCCGGCCGACAGCAGCCCCGCGACCAGCGTCAGCACGAAGGTGAAGCCGATCGCCAGCACCACATAGATCAGCATCAGGACCGCCAGCCGGAACTCGTCCCCGCCCAGCCGCAGGTAGCCGAACCTGCTGTCCGAGGGCCGCAGCACCACGCGATAGACCGCCGCGCTCCAGACCGCGATCACGATCAGTCCGGCCGGCAGCACCATCGCGTAGAAGGGCGCGATCTTCTCGAACATGGCCAGCGCCTGGGCCGGATCGTCGCCGCCGGCGTTGACGTTCTCGATCTCGGCCAGCATCGGCCCGAACATGGCGATCAGCGCCACCGCCATCACCGTGCTCACCACCAGGTTGGCCAGCGACCAGATCAGCAGCACCCGCGGCTTTTCCCGCGTGATGCGGAAGCCCTCAAGGGCGGCGTCGGTGGGCGAGAAGGTCGCCATCCATTCAGCTCCGTGACGAAGAATAACCTTGGCCGCAATTAGCCCTGTTTCCCACGCGATTACTATACTCCTCCCCCCTCCCCCAGCGAGGCCGAACGGAGTAAGCCGACGCCCATGACGCTGAAACCCATTCACGTGGTCGGCGGCGGGCTCGCGGGCTCGGAAGCCGCCTGGCAGATCGCCCAGGCCGGCGTGCCGGTGGTGCTGCACGAGATGCGGCCGGCGCGGGGGACCGACGCCCACCAGACCGACGGCCTGGCCGAGCTCGTCTGCTCCAATTCCTTCCGCTCGGACGACTGGGAATACAATGCGGTCGGCCTGCTGCATGCCGAGATGCGCCGCTGCGGCTCGATCATCATGGCCGCGGGCGACGAGCATCAGGTGCCGGCCGGCGGGGCGCTGGCCGTGGACCGCGAAGGCTTCTCGTCGGCGGTGACGGCGCGGCTGTCGGCGCATCCGCTGATCAGCATCGAACGCGGCGAGGTCGCGGGCCTGCCGCCCGCCGAGTGGGACAGCGTCATCGTCTCGACCGGCCCCCTCACCTCGCCCGCCCTGGCCCAGGCGATCCTGGAGTTGACCGGCGAGGACTCGCTCTCCTTCTTCGACGCCATCGCGCCGATCGTCCATCTCGAGTCCATCGACATGGACATCGCCTGGCGCCAGTCGCGCTACGACAAGGAAGGCCCGGGCGGCGACGCGGCCGCCTACATCAACTGCCCGATGACGCGCGATGAATACGAGGCCTTCATCGACGCGCTGCTGGCCGGGCCGAAGTCCGAGTTCAAGGACTGGGAGCACGTCCCCTACTTCGACGGCTGCCTGCCCATCGAGGTGATGGCCGAGCGCGGCCGCGAGACGCTGCGCCACGGGCCGATGAAGCCGGTCGGCCTGACCAACCCCCGCGACCCGACCGTGAAGCCCTACGCCATCGTCCAGCTGCGGCAGGACAATGCGCTGGGCACGCTGTGGAACATGGTGGGCTTCCAGACCAAGCTGAAGCACGGCGCCCAGACCGACATCTTCCGCATGATCCCGGGCCTTCAGGACGCCCAGTTCGCAAGGCTCGGCGGCCTGCACCGCAACACCTTCATCAACTCGCCCCGCCTGCTGGACCGGCAGCTGCGCATGAAGGCCGACCCGCGCCTGCGCTTCGCCGGCCAGGTCACCGGGGTCGAGGGCTACGTCGAGAGCGCCGCCGTCGGCCTGCTCGCCGGCCGCCTCGCCGCCGCCGAGCGGCTGGGCCAGCCGCTGGAAGCCCCGCCCGCCACCACGGCGCTGGGCGCGCTGGTCAACCACATCACCGGCGGCCACGTCGGCGGCGCCTTCCAGCCGATGAACATCAACTACGGCCTGCTGCCCCCGCTCGAGGCGCCGAAGATCGACGCGGACGGCCGCAAGATCCCCTTCAAGGAGCGCGGCCGGGCGAAGAAGCGCTTGATGAGCCTGCGCGCGTTGGCCGACCTTGATCGCTGGCTGACCGGCGCGGTGGCCCAGGCGGCCGAATAGTCTGCCGGCGCAAGGGAGGGCGGCCGCCGTCGGGTGGCGACCGCCCAGTGATCCGGTTCGAAGGGGGCGAGCCGGTGGGGGGTGCTAGAAACCCTTGCGGATCGACAGCCCGATCAGCCTCGGATCGAGGACGAAGACGTTGGTCGTCAACGCGGAGTCGTCGGAGTTGAGGAAGGCGTCGGTGATCGGCGTCTTGTCGAGGAGGTTCTTGGCGTAGAACTCGATCTTGAGCTCATCCTCCGGCCGCTCGATCCAGACCGACAGGTTGACGTTGTACCAGCCGTGCAGCTTGTCATACGGATCGTCGTT
>CAMLKO010000223.1 GCA_946480495.1 uncultured Caulobacteraceae bacterium | reverse complement strand
TCGCGGATCGCCTCGCTCATCGAGCAGAAGATCACCCCGACCGCCGCCAGCTCCTTCTTGAAGGTGGTGACCACCGAGACGCTGTCGAACACCGCGTCCACGGCGTACTTCGGCGCGCCCTGCACGCCGGCCAGCACTTCCTGTTCGCGCAGCGGGATGCCGAGCTTCTTGTAGGTCTCCAGGATGTCCGGATCGACCTCGTCGAGGCTCATCGGCCCCGCCTTCTGCTTGGGCGCGGCGTAGTAGTAGCTGTCCTGGTAGTCGATGCGCGGGAAGCTGACGTTCGCCCACGCCGGCTCTTCCAGAACCAGCCAGCGGCGGAAGGCCTCCAGCCGCCACTCCAGCATCCACTCCGGCTCGCCCTTCTTGGCCGAGATGAAGCGGACGATGTCCTCGTTCAGCCCCTTGGGGGCGTATTCCTGCTCGATGTCGGTGATGAAGCCGTGCTCGTAGCGCTCCAGCTCCTTGACCTGCTCGATGGTCTGCTTGGCGATGGCCATCAGGCGACCTCCCGCCGGCGCGCGGCGACCTTCCTGTAGGCGTCCACCCAGACCTCGCCGCAGCGCTCCCAGTCCTGCGCCGTGCTCGCCCATCCGCCGGAGACGCGCAGCGCGTAGGGCGCGAGGTCCGCGCGGCCCATCGCCTCAACGACCCGAGAAGCCTTCACCTTGCCCGACGAGCAGGCCGAACCCGCGCTCACCATCACGCCAGCCAGATCCAGCGTCATCACCTGCAGCTCGGAGCCAAACCCCGGCGCCGCGAAGCATAGTGTTTGAGGCAGCCGCTCGGCGCCCTCGCCCAACACCGTCGCGCCGGCCTTCTTCACCTGTTTGGCCAGCGCATCGCGCCAGGTCGCCTGTTTCGCAATTTCCGGCAGGTCGCGCAGAGCGGCATCGGCCGCCGCGCCAAACCCTGCGATGCCCGGCACGTTCTCCGTCCCCGCGCGCCGTCCGCGCTCCTGCCCGCCGCCGTGTAGCCGCCGAGCTAGCGTCGCCCGCGTCCCCGCCACCAACGCGCCGACGCCCTGAGGCCCGCCGAGCTTGTGCGCCGACAGCGCCATGGTGTCCGCGCCGAGCGCCGTGAAGTCGATGGCGATCTTCCCCGCGGCCTGAACCGCGTCGACATGCAGCCAGCCGCCGGCCTCGCGCACGATGGCGGAGGCCACCGCGACCGGCTGGATCACCCCCGTCTCGTTGTTGGCGAGCATCAGGCAGACCAGCGTCTTTTCGCCCACGTGCTTCTCAAGCCAGCCAAGGTCGGCGACGCCGTTTTCGTCCAGCGGAATCGTCTCGACGCCCAGGCCGCTCGCCCGGGCGTTCTCGATCACCGCGTCATGCTCGCCGGCGCCGACGATAACCTTGGTGAAACCCGCCGCCTTGGCGCTCTCGATGGCGAGCGCGTTGGCTTCCGTCCCGCCGCTCGTGAACGTCGCCGAGCCCGGCACGACGCCCACCAGCCCGGCCACCAGCGCCCGCGCCGTCTCCACCGTCTGACGCGCGGCGCGGCCCGCCGCGTGCACCGACGACGGATTGCCGCCCGTCTCCAGCGCGCGCGCGACCGCCTCGGCGGCCTCGGGGCGCACCGGGGCGGTGGCGTTGTAGTCGAGGTAGGTGGTGCTCACGCGGCCACCGCTTCCTGCGGCCGCAGCCGCCCGGCCAGCACGTCGGCCAGCGACACGCTCGCGAGGTAGTCCTGCACCTGCCGGCCCATCTCGGCCCACAGGTCGTGGGTCAGGCACCGCTCGCCCTTGCTCATGCAGCCCAGCTTGGCGTGGCCGCCGCAGCGGGTCGCGTGCAGCGGCTCGTCCACGGCCAGCACGATATCGACGATCTTCGTCTCGGAAGCGGGCCTGGCGAGGCGATATCCGCCGCCCGGCCCGCGCGTGCTCTTCACCAGCCCGCGCCTGCGCAGCCGCGCGAACAGCTGCTCCAGGTAGGACAGCGAAATCTCCTGCCGCGCGGCGATGTCGGCGAGCGTCACGGCCCGATCCTCCTGGCGTCCCGCCAGGTCGGTCATCGCCATCACGGCGTAGCGGCCTTTGGTGCTGAGGTGCATCGAAGCGCCTCCCTTCGCAGATTCCGCGCGCATCGGCGGCAGCCTGTGCTACAAGCCGCGGCCTCGCGCGGTGGCTGCCTTTCAGGTAGGCGCGGGGTGTAGGAAAACCAAGTTGGGCGGTCAAGTATTTAGGCCGCCCGTCCAAGGCTCACGGGGACGCCATGCCTGAGGTGGTTCTGACCGGCGCGGCCGGGCGGATCGAAGGTCGATATTCGCCGGGCAAGAAGGAAAACGCGCCGATTGCGCTCATCCTCCACCCGCACCCGCGTGCGGGCGGGCACATGAACAACCCGGTCGCGGTCCAGCTCTATCACCTGTTCATGAAGCGGGGCTTCGCGGTCCTGCGCTTCAATTTCCGCGGCGTGGGCCGCAGCCAGGGCGAGTTCGACCAGGGCATCGGCGAGCTGGCGGACGCCGCCACGGCGCTCGACTGGCTGCAGACCAACAACCCCGCCGCCTCACAGACCTGGGTCGCGGGCTACAGCTTTGGCGCCTGGGTCGGCATGCAGCTCCTGATGCGCCGGCCCGAGACCGACGGCTTCATCAGCGTCTCGCCGCCGACCAACATGTACGACTTCTCCTTCCTCGCCCCCTGCCCGGCATCGGGCCTGATCCTGCACGGGGCGGCCGATACCGTGGTGCCGCCGGTCGAGGTGGAGCGCGTCGTCTCCAAGCTTCGCACCCAGAAGGGCATCGTCATCGACTATGAGCTGGTCGACGGCGCCACCCACTTCTGGGCCGAGCACCTGCCCGAGGTCGAGCAACGCGTCGGCGCCTATCTGGACAAGCGGCTCGAAGCCGAACCGGCGTAACCGCCATGCGTCTGGACGCCATCTCCGTGGGCGACAATCCGCCCATCGACGTCAACGTCATCATCGAGGTCCCGATCGGCGGCGAGCCGATCAAGTACGAGCTCGACAAGGAAGCCGGCGCGCTGGTCGTCGACCGCTTCCTCTACACGGCCATGCGCTACCCCGGGAATTACGGCTTCATTCCCCACACGCTGTCGCTCGACGGCGACCCCTGCGACGTCGTCGTCGCCAACACCCGCGCGATTGCGCCCGGCGCCATCATGAGCTGCCGCATCGTCGGCGTGCTGGTCATGGAGGACGAGGCCGGCGGCGACGAGAAGCTGATCGCGGTGCCCTCCTCGCGGCTCACCCAGCGCTACGACCACGTCGCCGACTACATCGACCTGCCCGCCATCACCATCGCCCAGATCGAGCACTTCTTCAGCCACTACAAGGACCTGGAGCCCGGCAAGTGGGTAAAGATCGTCCGCTGGGGCCACGCCGACGAAGC
>CAMLKO010000222.1 GCA_946480495.1 uncultured Caulobacteraceae bacterium | reverse complement strand
TCTTCGGTGGCCTGGCCGGCTTCCATGTTGCGGACGGTCAGGATGACCTTGCCGGGCTCGATGGCGAGTTTCACCGAACGGGACTTCTCGGCCGAGATGGTGGCGACGCGATCCACCGCCTGGGCGAACAGGCCGTTGTCGACGGTCAGGATCTTCGGGTTGTCGCGCGGGATGACGCGGACATAGTCGGGGAAGGAGCCGTCGATGACCTTGGAGGTCAGCGCCGCGCCGTTGAACTCGAAGCGGACCTTGGCGGGCGACAGCTGCAGGTCGACGCTTTCGCCGGCGTCCTCCAGCAGGCGCCGCGCCTCGTTGACCGTCTTGCGGGGCACGATCACGCCGGGCGCGCCGGCGGCGCCCTCGGGAGCCGGCATCTCTGCCAAAGCCAATCGATGGCCGTCGGTCGCGACCGCCCGCAGCAGCGGCTGGCCGTTCTCGACCACCGTGTGCACGTAGAGGCCGTTCAGGTAGTAGCGCGTCTCCTCGGTGGAGATGGCGAAGCGGGTCTTGTCGATCAGCCGGATCAGGTCGGCCGTGTCGGTGGTGATGGGGCCCGACAGGCCGTCATTGCTCATCACCGGGAAGTCGCCCGCCGGCAGCACCGGCAGGTTGAAGCGCGAACGCCCGGCCTGGATCACCAGCCGCGGGTCGTCGCCGGAGAAGCTGAGCGAAACGTCGGCCCCTTCCGGCAGCTTGCGCACGATCTCGTAGAGGGTGTGGGCGGGCGCGGTGATCTGGCCCGGCACATCGACCTGGGCCGAACCGTCGTCGACGATCTCCATGTCGAGGTCGGTCGCCGAGAAACTCACCCGGTCGCGGTTGGCCGACAGCAGCACGTTCGAGAGGATCGGGATCGTGTTGCGGCGTTCGACAACGCTCTGCACATGCCCCAGCGCCTTCAAGAGGGCGGCGCGCTCGATGGTCAGCTTCATGTCCCGTCCAGAATCCTGGGGCCGCGGCGAATCGAAGACCCCCCAAACGCGGCCGTGGTCAAAGGACTTGCGAGATTAGCGAATTCGACGCCGGGCGAAAGGGCCTAACCCTTCGACGCAACCACGACCATGGCGGGACGCACGATACGGCCGAACAGCTCGTAGCCGGCCTGCATGGTCTGGATCACCGAACCGGGCGCTACGTCGTCGGCCGGCTGCTCCATCATCGCCTGGTGCAGGTGGGGGTCGAACTTGTCGCCGCGCGCGGGCTCGACCTTCTTGAGGCCATTGCGTTCGAAGGCGCCCTGCAGCTCCTTCTCGGTCATCTCCACGCCGAGCACGAAGTTCTTGACCACCTGGTCGTCGGACTGCGGCGCATGCGCCATGGCGCGGGCCAGGTTGTCGGCGGCGCCCAAGAGGTCGCGGGCGAACTTCTGGATGGCGTAGGCGCGCGCGTCGTTGGCCTCGCGCTCGATGCGGCGCTTGGTGTTTTCCGCGTCGGCCGCCACGCGCAGGATCTGCTCCTTCAGCGCGGCGATCTCCTCGCGAAGGGCTTCGGCCTCGTCGGTCGAGCCCTCTTCGGCTTCGAGAAGCGCCTCGTCGTCATGTCCGTTCGCCGGCGTTTGGTCGTCGGTCATCTGGTTCGTCATCCGTCCATCATCTTGCCGAGCACCCGGGCGGTGTAATCCACCAGCGGGATCACCCGGGCGTAGTTCAGGCGGGCCGGTCCGATCACGCCGATCGCGCCCAGCACCTTCTGCCGGCCCGACATATAGGGCGCCGCGATCAGGGCGGAACCCGAAAGCGAAAACAGCCGCGTCTCGGCGCCGATGAAAATGCGCACGCCCTGCGCCTGCTTGACGTCGTCCAGCAGACCGATGAGCTGCTCCTTCTGTTCCAGATCGTCGAACAGCATGCGGACCTTCTCCAGGTCCTCCATCAGCGAGGGGTCGCCCAGCAGGTTGGCGCGGCCGCGCACGATCAGCGCCCGCTCCTCGCCCTCGCCCCCGCCCCAGGCGGCCAGCCCCTCCTCGACCAGCCGCGCGGCGGTCTCGTTCAGCTCGCGCCGGGCGCGGTCGAGCTCGGCCCGCATCTCCGCGCGGGTGTCGCCCAGCGTGCGGCCCTTCAGCCGGGTGGCGAGAAAGTTCGACGCCTCCTGCAGCGCCGAGGGGGTGACCCCGGGCGACTGCCGCGTCAGCCGGTTTTCGATGGAGCCGTCCTCGAAGACGATGACGACCAGCATCTGGTCGCCCGCCAGCGGCACGAACTCCACGTGCTTGACGCCGGCCTCGCGCGCCGGGGTGACCACCACGCCAGCGCCGCCGGCCAGTCCGGACAGGATCGAGGAGGCCTCGTTCAGCGCCTCCTCCAGCGAGCGGCCGTGGGCGTGCAGGCGGGCTTCGATGTCGCGCTTGTCCTGCTCGGCGAGGTCGCCGACTTCCAGCAGGCCGTCGACGAACAGGCGAAGGCCCGCATGCGTCGGCATCCGGCCGGCGCTGGTATGGGGCGCGCTGAGCAGGCCGGCCTGCGCCAGGTCCTGCATGGTGTTGCGGATGGAGGCCGGCGACAGCTGCACCCCGCCGCGCGAGAGGGTGCGCGAGCCGACCGGCTCTCCGGTCTCAAGGTAGCTCTCCACCACCCGCCGGAAGATGTCCCGGGCGCGTTCGTCCAGTTCGCTCAAGGTCGGCGCGCGCGGAGCGCCGGAAATCAGCTGGTTCATGACCCTATGTGGACGGCGCCGTCGGCATCTAGGATAAGCGGCGCCTGCGTCTAAGCAAGGACGCCTTCAGGAGTTCCCATGCGCCCTTCCGAACGCGCCCCCGACGCCCTTCGCGTGGTCACCATGGAGACCGGCGTGAACCGCTACGCCGAGGGCTCGTGCCTGGTCGCCTTCGGCCACACCCGCGTGCTGGTCACCGCCAGCGTCGACGAGGGCGTGCCCGGCTGGCTGCGCGGCAAGCAGCAGGGCTGGGTCACGGCCGAGTACGGCATGCTGCCCCGCGCCACCCACACGCGCGGCCGCCGCGAAGCCGCGCAGGGCAAGCAGTCCGGCCGCACGCAGGAGATCCAGCGGCTGATCGGCCGCTCGATGCGCGCCATCGTCGACCTCAAGGCGCTGGGCGAGCGCCAGATCACGCTCGACTGCGACGTGGTGCAGGCCGACGGCGGCACCCGCACGGCGGCCGTCACCGGCGCCTGGGTCGCGCTGCGGCTGGCCACCAAATACCTGCTCGACGAAGGCGTGCTGAAGGCCGACCCGATCCTCGACCAGGTGGCGGCGGTCTCCTGCGGCGTGTTCGCTGACACCCCGGTGCTGGACCTCGACTACGAGGAAGACTCCAACGCCGAAGCCGATTCCAATTTCGTGCTGACCGGCAAGGGCGACATCGTCGAAATCCAGGCCACCGGCGAAAAGCGCGGCTTCACCC
>CAMLKO010000221.1 GCA_946480495.1 uncultured Caulobacteraceae bacterium | reverse complement strand
CTTATCCGGGATTGCGCGGGAACGCCGGGACGCCTTCGGGGATGACCGTGCAGGCCATGGCGCTCTCGGTCCACAGGTGCAGCGCGGGCTTGAGCTCGCTGGTGTCGTCCAGCGTCCCGGCCTTGACGATGGCCATGCCCGGCGCGGCCGCGGCGCGGGTCAGGATGGGCGAGCCGCAGCGGGGGCAGAACAGGCGCTCCACCTTGCCGCCGCTGCCGCCGGCGTGCTCGTAGCTCGCGGTTTCGCCGGTGAGGGTGAGCGCCGCCTCCGGCACGCCGATGACGACGGAATAGGCCGTGCCGCCCTGCTTCTGGCAGTCCTTGCAGTGGCAGACCGCCTGGAAGACCGGCTCCATCGCCGATGAGAACCGCACCTGGCCGCACAGGCAGCCGCCTTCGATCTTCATAGTCCCAGCTCCGCGAATTGTTTCCGGCGCGGCCCAAGATAGCCGAACAGGAAGGCCGCGACCTTGCGCATCTGGATCTCCTCCGAGCCCTCGGTGATCCGGTAGCGGCGGTGGTGGCGGTAGATGTGCTCGAAGGGCTTGTGGCGGGAATAGCCGATGCCGCCGTGCACCTGCATGGCCCGGTCGGCGGCCTCGCAGACCAGCCGGTTAGCCCAGTAGTTGCACATCGAGACCTTGTCGGAGAGCTCCTTCTCGATCTGCTTGTGCTCCATGTGGTCCATGTCCCAGGCGGTCTTGCGGATCAAAAGCCGCAGCATCTCGCACTGGGTCGCGAGCTCGACGAGCGGCCACTGGATCGCCTGGTTCTCGGCCAGCGGCTTGCCGAAAGGTCTGCGCTGGCGGGCGTACTTCACGCTCTCTTCGATGCAGAACACCGCCGCGCCCAGCGAACTGGCCGCCTGCCGGATGCGGTTCTGGTGGACGAAGCTCTGACCGATGCCGAGTCCCCGGTCGATCTCGCCCCAATAGCTGTCTTCCGGCGCCCAGACATTGGTGAGCGAAATCCGCGGGTGGTCGGTGGGCATGTTGAAGGTCCACAGCCACTCCTCGATCTTGATCTGCTCCTTGGGGACGATGAAGCAGGTGATGCCGTGGGCGTCGCCGTCCTGGCCGGAGGTGCGGGCGAAGACCATGACGTGGCTGACCACGTGCATGCCGGTGGTCCACATCTTCTCGCCGTTGATCAGCCAGCCGGGCTTGCCGTCCTTCTCCTGACGGACCGCGCGGGTCTCCATGAAGGTGGCGTCGGAGCCGTGGTTGGGCTCGGTCAGGCCGAAGGCCGCGCGCATCGTGCCGTTCAGCAGCGCCTCGCCGTCGCGGGCGTACTGCTCGGGCGTGGCGAACTCCTTGAACAGCAGCACGAAGGGGTTGTTGCCGACGATGGAGTGCTCGTTCTGCAGGTCGTTGTGCAGGCCAAGCCCCTTGGCGGCCAGGTGCTCGCGAATGACGGCCATCCACAGGTGCGAGCCGTCCTTGCCGCCCATGCTCTTCGGCCAGGCGAACCGGTAGTGGCCGGCCTCGTCGGCGAGCTTGCGTGCCTCGCCGAGCAGCGCCTCCCACTCGGGGCGGGGGAGGCCGTCGTTCTCGAAGTCGGTGCGGGCGTATTCGCGGCGGTGGTCGAAGAAGCGCTCGTTGTCGTCCCTGGCCTGCAGCGGTTTGATCTTCGCCTCGATGAAGGCGTCGAGCTCGGCAAGGTAGGCGGTCAGCTCCGGGGGGAGAGCGAAATCCATCTTGGGCGTCCCTGTCTCGTTTCTTGTTGTTGGGAGAGACTATGATCCGCCTTTTCGCCGCTGGCGACCGTGACGCCACGTCACCGCGCCGCCCGGTCGCGGACAAAGAACGCCGGTATGCAAAAAGCACTTGCGAGACCTTCGCAGTGCGGCTATCTGAACATTGCTTAGTTCCGCTTCGGTCGTGGGTGGGGATACCCGCGGCCAAACCCCCGGAGTGGAACGGCGCAGTACCGATCCGAGCTTAGTGTTTTTCACTCCCCGCCCCGGAGCCCCCGTGACGTTCCATAAACTGACGGCCGCGACCGCGCTGGTCCTCGCCCTGTCCTCGTCCGCCTTCGCCGCCGACGGCAAGGTGACCGTTTCGCTGTGCGCGCCCGTGCCCGCCAAAACCAAGATCGTCGCGCTGGGCGCCGTCTTCGCCTGCGAGGGCGAGACCTGCATCGCCTGGGGCGCGCCCGAACGCGCCGTGTCCGCGTTCGCCTGCACGACGCTCGCCAGAGAGGCCGGACCCGTCGCAGCCATCGAAGGCCGCGGCAGGGCGCTCAGCGCCGACGACCTCGCCCGCTGCAACCTTGCGGCCGCACAGGCGGACACGACCCAGAACTGAAGACCCCAGTACCCGGACGCGTATCGGTCCGGCTTTTCCTCGAGCATCCCAACTGCAGGGGCGGCGCAAGTCGCCCCTTTTCTTTTGCCGCCAGCCCGTTAAGCAGCCGCGCCCATGAGCCAGCTTTCAGATCAGCTCGAAGCCGCCCTGTCCGCCGTCGCGGGCGAGGGGCGCGCGGTCGAGCCCGTCTCCTTCACCATCGATTACGGCGCGCCGGCGAAGGGCGCAAAGCCCAGGTTTTCGGCCCGCGTGGACCGGGCGACCAGGAGCCTCGTGTTCGCTTCGGCCGAGGCGGTTCTGCCCGATGGACGGACCGCGGCGAACGCCTCGGCGGTGTTTCGCGTCGCGCAGAGTTGAACGGCGCCAAAACGTCGCCCGGCAGGCGGCGTTGCGGTGCAAAAGATCGCGTGCTATCAGGCGCGCGGCTTCGGGCCAGGGGGCCGTGAGCGGTCACCTTGCCCACGTGCTTTTCCAAGCGCTTTCAAGCCTTTGAGCCGCCGCGGAGGCCTTCTCCGGCGGGCGGCGCGAACAACGCACCGGGCGGTACATTTAAGTGGCTGACGACTCCATCGCGACCGACGCGGGCCAACGCTACGCACAGGCCCTGTTCGATCTGGCCGTCGAGCTGAAAGCGCTGGCGCCCATCGAGGCTGACCTGAAGGCGCTGAAGGCGGCCATCGGCGAGAGCGCCGACCTGCGCCGCCTGCTCGACAACCCCGGCTTCACGGCCGAGGACAAGGCCAAGGGCCTGGGCGCCATCGCTGATGCGGCCAAGTTCAACGCCACCACCAAGAAGTTCCTCGGCCTGCTGGCGGCCAACCGCCGGGCCTCGCATCTTCCGTCCGTCATCGCCGCCTTCGAGAAGCTCTCCGCCGAACACCGCGGCGTGGTTTCCGCCGACGTGGTGACGGCCATCCCGCTGAGCGCCGCGCAGGCCAAGGGCGTCGCCGCCGCCCTGCGCACCGCGCTTGGCAAGGACCCTGAAATCTCCACGCGGGTCGATCCGTCCATCCTGGGCGGCATCAAGGTCCGCGTGGGCTCGCGCCTGTTCGACGCTTCGCTGAAGTCGAAGCTCGACTCCCTGAAATTCGCCCT
>CAMLKO010000220.1 GCA_946480495.1 uncultured Caulobacteraceae bacterium | reverse complement strand
CTGGCCGGCGCGATCAGCACCGGCACCCACGGCACGGGCACGAAGCTGACGGCGATCCACGGCGACGTCATGGCGCTGACCCTGATCACCTCCGACGGCAAGACTATCGAGACCGACGCCGCCAACCGCCCGGACATCTTCAACGCCGCGCGCGTGTCGCTGGGATCGCTGGGCGTCATCACCCAGGTGAAGCTGCGCACCAGCGAGAACAGGCGCCTGCGCCGCCGCGTCTGGATCGACCCGCTGGAAAAGGCGATGGCCGAGGCCGAGCAGCGCTGGGCGACGCACCGCAACTACGAGTTCTACGCCGTGCCCTTCACGGGCCTCGCCGCCTGCATCGCCCACGACGAGACCGACGATCCCGCCGAGCCGCGCGGCAAGGACCAGGACGACGCCTTCCTCGAGGCGCTGCGGACGCTGCGAAACCTGCTCGGCTTCTCCACGCCGCTGCGCAAGGCTGCGGCCAGGGCGCTGCTGGCCGGCACGAAGCCGGAGACAGCGGTCGACGAGGGCTGGAAGCTGCTCTCCACCAACCGCCCCGAGCGCTTCAACGAGATGGAATTCCACCTCCCGCCCGAAACCCAGATGGCGGCGCTGAAGGAGGTGGTCGAGACCATCGAGCGCGAGCGGCCCGACGTCTTCTTCCCCATCGAGCTTCGCCGCATCGCGCCCGACGACGCCTGGCTCTCACCCTTCCAGGGCGGCCCGCGCGGGTCGGTGGCGGTCCACGCCCATTACCGCGACGACTTCGCCTTCCTCTACGAGCTGATCGAGCCGATCTTCATCCGCCATGGCGGCCGGCCGCATTGGGGCAAGCTGCATTCGCTGCACGGCCCGCAGCTCGCCGCGCTCTATCCGCACTGGAACGAGTTCCTGGACGTCCGCCGCGAGCTCGACCCGCAGGGCCGGATGCTGAACCTCTACCTGCAGGGGCTGTTCGGCCTCACCTGACGGTTTCGTTCACCCAGCCGGTGACCTCGCCCAGCACGCTCCCGAGCGCCTCGTTATAGGCCGGCACGATCCCGCCCATCCGGTTGTCGGACGCCTGCGCCGTGGCGGTGAACACGCGGTCGCTGACCACGGTCCGGTCGGCGTTGCGGCTGAGCAGGCCGTGGACGGCGATGACCACCTGCGGCGCCGATTTGGGCGAGTCGTAGCGGGTCTCGAAGGTCTGCACCTCCAGCTTCAGCGCATACTGCGCCTGGGCCACGTCGCCCCGCTGGAGCAGGCGCGCGCGGCCGCCCCGGAAGGCGCGGATCACCGCCTCCTCGAACAAGGTCGAGGCCGGAGACACCCAGCGGGCGTCCTTCACATAGGCCGCCTCGCCGCCGGTGACGGTCAGTATGCGGTCGGACGCCGAAGCCGCCTGGAAGGCGATCGGGTTCAACAGCACGCCGACCTGGGCGTTCGCCTGCGTCGTCTCCACCGCCGGGATCTCGAAGCGATAGAGCTGCGCGGGCTTGGACTTCGGAAACAGCGAGATGCAGGCCGCCAGCGGGACCATCATCGCCGCCGCCAGCAGCGTCTTCGTCAGGCGCCTCATGGCTTGACCTCCACTTCCTTGGCGGGTGCCTTGCCGACCAGCCCACGGGGGTTCTGTTGGATCTCGTTGGTGAGCCGCTCCAGCGCCTCGGCGGACCGCTGCAGCTGCACGATGGTCGCGGTCAGCTGCGGCAGGCCGTTGGTGGCGAAGTCGCTGGTCGGGCCTTCCAGCTTGCCGATCATGGTCCGCGCGTCGGTGGCGGCGGCCTTGACCTGCGTGGCGGCGTCGGCGGCTTCCTTCATGGTCCGCTTGCCGTCGGTGTTGACCAGCTGGTCGGTGGAGTTGGCGAGCTTGGTCACGGCCTCGGCCGCCTGTTGCGCGCTCTGCAGCGCCCGGTCGGCGTCGGCGATGACTTCCTTGCGCTCACGCAGCTCGGCGCTGACCGCCTGCACGTCGTTCAGGGTCGCGGTGAAGGTGCGGATGTTCTGATCCGACAGCACCCGGTTGAGCCGGTCCAGCGCCTCGATGGTTCGGCTGAGCACCGTCCCGCCGCCCTCGATCAGGTCGGATAGGGTGGATTTCTGGCTGAGGATCACAGGCACCTCGTCCTTGGGGACGGTCTCCTTCAGCAGCTTCTTGGACGGCGTCCCGGCGGTGATCTGGATGTAGTTCACGCCGGTCACGCCCTGCGGCTCCAGGGTGGCGCGGGAATCGACGCGGATCGGCGTCTCGGAGGTCACCCGGATGCGGGCGATGACGCGGCTGGGATCGCGGCGGTCGAGCGCGAGCTTGGTCACCTCGCCCACCTTGATGCCGTTGAAGTGGACCTCGCCGCCTTCGGAGACCCCGCGCACCGGTTCGGTGAACAGGATGTCGTAGGTGTCGAAATCACGGGTGAACTGGAGCTTCGCCAGCCAGAAGACGAAGACCACCAGCCCCACGAACAGGATCAGCGAGACCAGTCCCACCAGCCCGTAGTTTGCGTTTCTTTCCATTCAGCCCTTCCCCCGGGCGCTTTGGTCATGCGCCTTTACGGCAGCCCTGCCGCGCGGGCCCAGGAAATATTCTCGTATCCAAGGATGTTCGGAACGCTCAAGTTCCGCGACCGGCGCCGCGGCCACAATCTTCTTGTCGGCGATCACCGCCACCCGGTCGGTGATGGCGTAGAGGCTGTCGAGGTCGTGGGTGATCATGAACACGGTCAGCCCAAGGCTCTCGGACAGGTCGCGGATCAGCTCGTCGAAGGCCGCCGCGCCGATCGGATCGAGCCCCGATGTCGGCTCGTCGAGGAACAACAGCTCCGGGTCGAGCGCCAGCGCCCGCGCCAGCGCCGCCCGCTTGATCATCCCGCCCGACAGCTCCGACGGTTTCAGCGCCCCGGCCGCGGCCGGCAGGCCCGCCAGCGCGATCTTCAGGTCGGCGAGCTCGTCCTGCTCGGCCTGGGAGAGGTTGGTGTGCTCGCGCATCGGCGCCTGCACATTCTCCTTCACCGTCAGGGAGGTGAACAGCGCCCCGTGCTGGAACAGCACGCCCCAGCGCCGCTCGATCCCCGTCCACTGGGAGTAGCTGACCTCGCTGATGTCGTGGCCGAACAGGCGGACCTCGCCGCCGTCCGGCTGTTTCAGGCCGATGATGGTGCGCAGCAGCACCGACTTGCCCGCGCCCGATCCGCCGACGACGCCCAGCACCTCCCCGCGATTGACGGTCAGGTTCAGGTGATCGTGCACCACATGCCTGCCGAACGCGGAGACGAGCTCGCGCACCTCGATGGGCGGGGCGTCCTCGTCGACGCGCAGGCCGTCCTCGGCGATCATATGTCGAGCTCCATGTAGAGGAGCGCGAAGACCGCATCGATCAGGATGATGGAGAAGATGGCGTGCACCACCGCGGCGGTGACGCGCCGGCCAAGCGACTCCACATCGCCCGCCACCAGCATTCCCT
>CAMLKO010000219.1 GCA_946480495.1 uncultured Caulobacteraceae bacterium | reverse complement strand
GTGCCGCCGATCATGCCGGCGCCGATGAGGGCGATCTTCGCGCGAGCCATTTTGGTCTCCGAAAGGTGCGGGGAGGATTGTCGGCGGGCGGTCTAGCCCCTTAACGCCCCCTTCCTCAAGCCCCCCAGCCCCGCTAGAGAGCGCCCGACGGGTTTTGGGGGTAAGAGAGAGCCATGTCGAAGACCGATCCGGGCAACTATTTCGAGGACTTCCGGCTGGGCCAGGTGCTGAGCCATGCGACGCCCCGGACCGTGACGGCGGGCGACGTGGCGCTCTACACGGCGCTGCACGGGCCCAGGTTCGCGCTGTTCTCGTCCGACGAGTTCGCCCGCGCCAGCGGTCTCACCGCCGCGCCGGTCGATCCGCTGATCGCCTTCCACGTGGTGTTCGGCAAGACCGTGCCGGACATCAGCCTGAACGCGGTGGCCAACCTGGGCTACGCCGAGGGCCGCTTCCTCAGCCCCGTGTTCCCCGGCGACACCCTGACGGCGACGTCCGAGGTGATCGGGCTGAAGGAGAACTCCAACAGGAAGACCGGCGTCGTCTATGTGCGCACGACCGGCAAGAACCAGCGCGGCGAGACGGTGCTCTCCTACGTGCGCTGGGTGATGGTGCGGAAGCGCTCGGAGGACGCCGAGATCGCCGAACAGGCGACGCCGGAGCTGGCCTCGGCGGTGACGGCCTCGGACCTGGTGCTGCCCAAGGGCCTCGACTTCTCCCGCTACGACTGGACGCTGGCCGGGGCGCCGCATGCCTTCGAGGACTATGCGGTCGGCGAGAAGATCGACCACGTCGACGGCATGGCGATCGAGGAAGCCGAGCACCAGATGGCGACGCGTCTCTACCAGAACACCGCCAAGGTCCACTTCAACCAGTTCGAGCGGGCGAAGGACCCGTCGGGGCGCCGGCTGGTCTACGGCGGCGTGGTGATCTCGACGGCCAAGGCCTTGTCGTTCAACGGGCTGCAGAACGCGGGCCTGATCCTCGCCATCAACGGCGGGCGCCACGTGAACCCCTATTTCGCCGGCGGCACGGTGTTCGCCTGGAGCGAGGTGCTGGACAAGGCCGACCTTGGCGCGGCCGGGGCGCTGCGGCTGCGGCTGGTGGCGACCAAGGACCGGCCCTGCGCGGATTTCCCGGACCGGGATTCGGCCGGCGCCTATCCTCACGAAGTCATCCTCGATTTCGACTACTGGGCGGCTGTACCGAAACGTGGATGACCCATTCCATCTTGATCCGGCGCTGGCGGCCACTTCCGTCCCGCTGGGCCCGCTCGCGCTCTGCGAAGCGCGCCTGCAGGATGACGCCCGCTATCCCTGGATCGTGCTGATCCCGCGTTCGCCGCACGCCCGCGAGATCGAGGACCTGCATCCGTTCAATCGTCCACGGTTGATGGAAGAGATCGTGCTGGCGGGCGAAGCCGTCCGTGCGGTCGGCGAAGCGCTGGGCCTGGCGGTCGAGAAGCTGAACGTCGGCGCGCTCGGCAACATCACCCCGCAGTTGCACGTCCACGTGGTCGGCCGCCGCGCGAGCGACGCCGCATGGCCGGGACCCGTGTGGGGTGTGGGACAGACCGAGCCGCTTACACAGGATCAGCTGGCGGCAGCGACCGCCGCCGCCCGCAAGGTGCTCGGCTTCTAGGCCGCTGCCGCCGCCGCGATCGCTTCGGCCACCGCCACCAGCCGCTCGGCCTGGGCGAGGTGCAACAACTCAGCCATGCGGCCTTCGACGCGGATGGCGCCCTTGCCCTGATTTTCCGGCAGCTTGAACGCCTCGATCACGGCGCGCGACCAGGCGACGTCGGCTTCCGACGGCGAGAAGACGCGGTTGCAGATGTCGATCTGCTTGGGGTGGATCAGGGTCTTGCCGTCGAAGCCGAAGTCGACGCCCTGCTCGCAGACCGCCTCCAGCCCCGCCTCGTTTTCGATGTCGTTATAAACCCCGTCGAGGATGGTCAGCCCGTAGAGCCGCGCGGCGGCGACGGCCAGCGACAGCGGCCCGTGGAAAGGTTCGCGCCCCGGCGTCTGGCGGCAGCGCATTTCCTTGGCGAGGTCGTTGGTGCCCATGACCCACACGGTCATCCGCGAGGTCTTGGAGGCCTGGGCGATGGATTCCAGCGCGAAGATCGAGCGGCAGGTCTCGATCATCGCCCACATCCGCGTGTGGTCCGGCGCCGAGGCGATGGCGCTGTCGTAGGCGGCCACGTCGATCGCGCCGTTCACCTTGGGCACGAGGATGGCGTCCGGTCCCGCGGCCGCGGCGGCCTTCAGGTCCTCGGCGCCCCAGGGCGTGTCGAGCCCGTTGACCCGCAGCACCACGGTGCGGCGTCCGAAACCGCCTTGCTTGATCGCCTCGACGGCCTGCGCGCGGGCGACCTCCTTGGCCTCGGGCGCCACGGCGTCTTCCAGGTCGAGGATCACGGCGTCGGCGGGCAGCGTGCGGGCCTTCTCCAGCGCCTTGGCGTTGGAGGCCGGCATGTAGAGGACGCTGCGAAGGGGCCGGGCGGCGGTGGTCATGGTCGTCTTCCCCCATTGAAGTTCAGGGGCGCTTCTTTAAGCGCGAGCGCCGCAGGGCGCTAGAGCGTGAGCGCCGGGGCTGCTATCAGGCGCGCGAAGTACCCGGAGAGAGCCCATGAACGCGCCAGTCCGCATCGCCGATCCCGCCCAAAGTCGTTTCGAGCCGCGGCACGACTGGACGTTGGAAGAAGTGGAGGCGCTGTTCGAGCTGCCGTTCACCGAGCTCGTCTTCCGCGCGGCCGAAATCCACCGCCGCTGGTTCGATCCGTCGGAGGTGCAGCTGTCGCAACTGCTGTCGGTGAAGACCGGCGGCTGCGCGGAGAACTGCGGCTACTGCAGCCAGTCATCCCACTTCGACACCGGCCTGAAGGCCTCCAAGCTGATGGACCCCGACGCGGTGGTTGCCGCGGCGGCCGAGGCCAAGGCGGGCGGCGCCCAGCGGTTCTGCATGGGCGCGGCCTGGCGCGACCTGAAGGACCGCGACCTGCCCAAGGTCGCCGAGATGATCTCCGGCGTGAAGGCGCTGGGCATGGAGACCTGCGCCACGCTTGGCATGCTGAGCGCCGATCAGGCGGTGGCGCTGCGCGAGGCGGGGCTCGACTACTACAACCATAACCTCGACACCTCGCCGGAGTACTACGGCCAGGTCGTCACCACCCGCACCTATCAGGAGCGGCTCGATACGCTCGAGCATGTGCGCGCGGCGGGCATGAGCACCTGCTGCGGCGGCATCGTCGGCATGGGCGAGACGCGCCGCGACCGCGCGGGCCTGCTGCATGCGCTGGCGACGCTGCCGGCCCACCCCGACAGCCTGCCGGTCAACGACCTGATGCCGGTGAAGGGCACGCCGCTTGGCGACTCCACCCCCGTCGACGGCCTGGAGTTCGTCCGCACCATCGCGGTCGCCCGCATCGTCTG
>CAMLKO010000218.1 GCA_946480495.1 uncultured Caulobacteraceae bacterium | reverse complement strand
CTCTATCTGGCGTGCGATGATTCCGAGTTCGTCAC
Source organism: uncultured Caulobacteraceae bacterium (assembly GCA_946480495.1). The sequence continues at coordinate 3,411 of CAMLKO010000218.1, read as the reverse complement.
CGGAACCCACATCGTCGTCGACGGCGGCCTGACCATCGGCGGGCGCAGCGCCTGGGACCGCACGGCGCCCAACCCGCTGCTCGCCGCCATGGGCATCACCGTCGAGCAGGCCGAGGAAATGCGCGCCGCCATGGCCGCCCAGCAGGGGTGACCGACGAGCCGATCCCGTTAGCGGCCGGGCCGAAACCCGGCCTCGCGCCCAATGTGCGGGGCGCGCTGTGGATGCTGGCCTCGGCGCTCGGCTTCACGGTGATGACGACCCTGATCAAGTTTCTGGGGTCGGACTATTCGGCGGGCCTGCAGACCTTCTACCGCCAGACGGCGGGGCTGCTGATCCTGGCCCCGCTGGTCGCGCGCGACTGGAAGAAGGCCTTCTACACCACCCGTCCCGGCATCCTGCTGTTCCGCTCGGCGGCGGGGACGCTGGCGATGATCTTCTCCTTCTACGCCTACCAGAAGATGCCGCTGGCCGACGCCAATGCGCTGTCGTTCACCCGCACGCTCTGGCTCGTGCCGCTGGCGGCTTTCGCGCTGAAGGAGGCGCTGGGGCCGTTACGGATCGGGGCGGCCATCGTCGGCTTCCTGGGCGTCCTGATCATCCTGCATCCGGGGTCGAACGGCATGGCCATCGGCTGGCCCGCGCTGGCGATGCTGGCCTCGGCCTTCCTGTTCGCGCTGACCATCACCGGCATGAAGGTGATGGTGCGCGACCACACGCCCTTCACCATCCTCGTCTACGCCGCGACGCTGGGGTTCGTGTTCGCCATCCCCGGCGCCTTCATGGGCTGGAAGTGGCCCGCGCCCATCGACCTCGTGCTGCTGATCGTCATGGGCGTGATGGGGACGCTGACCCAGGCCTGCTACATCAAGGGCATGCAGATCGGCGACGCCGCCGCCATGGCGCCGATCGACTACACGCGGCTGGTCTTCGCGACAGGCGCGGGCTTTGTGCTGTTTGGCGAAATCCCCGGCGTCTGGACGCTGGTCGGCGCGGCCATCGTGGTCGCCTCGACGCTCTTCATTACCTGGCGTGAGCAGCGGGCGTCTTCATCTCGCCCTTGATGAAGGCGTCGGCCGCGTCGCGGTGCTTCGGCTTGAGGTATTTGCCGGCCACGCCGATGACGGCGGCGATGACCGCCGCGTCGTCGGTGAAGCCGATTCCGGCCAGCACGTCCGGGATCACGTCGGTCGGCAGCACGAAGTAGGCCAGCGCCGCGAACATCATCCCGCGCGCGGCGACCGGCGTCTCGGGGTCCTTGGCGCACCACCACAGGGCCAGGGCGTCGGGCAGGAAGGGTATCTTGCCCGCGACCTTCCTCACCTTGGGCCAGAAGCCTTCGTTGACGCGCTGCTCGTCCAGCTTCGTCACCGCCGGGACCAGCGCCCGGCTTGTGGAAAACTGCTCGTCCTTGACGTGGGGTGATGCTTTCGACCGTGCGCTCATGGGTTTAAACGCTTGTCCCAAACAGGCTCAAAAGCAACGAGGCAACGCTCATGAAACTCGATTCCTCCGTCGCCGCGGTCGTCACCGGCGGCGCATCCGGCCTTGGCGAAGCCACCGTCCGGGCGCTCGCCGCCCAGGGCGTGAAGGTCGCCATCTTCGACATGAACGACGCCAAGGGTGAAAAGGTGGCGGCCGAGGTCGGCGGCATCTTCTGCAAGGTCGACGTGACCAGCGAGGAAGCGGTCGACGCCGGCTTCGCGAAAGCCCGCGCCGCGCACGGCCAGGAGCGCATCCTCGTCAACTGCGCCGGCACCGGCAACGCCATCAAGACCGCCAGCCGCGACAAGACCACCGGCCAGCCGAAGCACTTCCCGCTCGACGCCTTCAACTGGATCATCCAGATCAACCTCGTCGGCACCTTCCGCTGCATCGCCAAGTCGGCGGCCGGCATGCTGACGCTGGAGCCGCAGGAAGACGGCGACCGGGGCGCCATCGTCAACACGGCGTCCGTCGCGGCGGTCGACGGCCAGATGGGCCAGGCGGCCTATTCGGCGTCGAAGGGCGGCGTGGTCGGCATGACGCTGCCGATCGCGCGCGACCTGATGAACGACGGCATCCGCGTGAACACCATCCTGCCGGGCATCTTCAACACCCCGCTGATGAACGCCGCGCCCGAGAACGTGAAGGCCGCGCTGGCCGCCTCCGTCCCGTTCCCCAAGCGGCTGGGCAACCCCGAGGAGTACGCCCAGCTGGCGCTGACCATGATCACCAACGGCTACTTCAACGGCGAGCACGTCCGCCTCGACGGCGCCATCCGGATGCCGCCGCGCTAGGACTAGCGCGGCGCTCCCGGCAGCTGGATCGTGGGGCCGAGGTTGGCCATGACCTGACGGGCGTCGAAGGCCCTGGGGTCGTTGGCCGGCCGGGGTCCGTGCATCATGGTGATGTCGGCGGTGGCCTCGTACTTCTCGACCGTGCGCACATCCATGCGGTCGGCCCAGAACGGATCGCCCCAGTAGGGGTCCCACGTCCGCCAACCCCAACTCGAGCCATAGTAGCGCCAGTAGGGCGCCCAGTAGCCGTAGCCCCAGGACGGGCTGTACATCGGCGGGTCGATGTAGGTCCGCGTGGTCTTGTCGGTGTCGCGCGCGTCGACGCTGAACCAGTCATAGCCCTGCGCCACGGTCAGCTCGGCGGCGCGATAGAGCAGGTAGCGCTCCACCGTTTCGCGCGAGGTCAGCGTGTTGCCGGCGAAGGTGACCCGGAACTTGTTCTGGTCCAGGCGGTAGTCGGAATAGCCGCCCGAGACGGCGGCGCCGGGCATGTTGGGCTGGTAGGGGGTTGCGGTGGCGCAGGCCGACAGGGCCGCCGCCAACGCCATGACCGCCGCGAGCGCGGCTGATCTGCGTTTCATTTACATCGCCTCCTTGGGCGGGGCCGCGGCGTTCCGCGGCCGAACAGCTGTTCGTCCCTCGATCTGCAACACATAGAACGGCTTTACGGTTGCGCTAAGCCCTCGGCGGCGCGGCGGATCGTCAGTGCAGGGCGCAGAACTCGTCGACCAGGCGCAGCCTGGCGGGCCTCACCAGCCCCGCCGAGGCCACGGTCACCGAGTGGATCACCGCCTCGATCTCGCGCCGCCAGAAGCCCAGGAAGCGGTGGATGCGCGGAAACTCCGGCGCGAGGTCCAGCGTCTGCCAGACGAACTCCTGCAGCAGCGCCGGGCTGTCGGGCATGTAGTAGAGGACCGATGCGGTGGTCAGCCGCTCTCCGCGCAGCTGGCGGAGGAACTCGTCGTTACTCGTCATCATGTGGTTTCCAATCCGACGCCCTGGTGAAGGGTGCGCGCCGAATCGGGATATAGGCAAGAAAAACAATGACTTGGCAGCCATGTACCGAGAGTGCTGCTAGGCCCGCGTGACGATCAGGATCGAGGCGGCGATCAGCAAGACGCCGACGAACCAGGA
>CAMLKO010000217.1 GCA_946480495.1 uncultured Caulobacteraceae bacterium | reverse complement strand
AGCCTGGTCATCGACATCGCGGGCGAGGCCTCGGTGCAGATGACGATGCAGGAGATCTCGACGGCGGTTCAGTACGAGCTGCCGATCAAGATCTTCATCCTCAACAACGAGTGGATGGGGATGGTGCGCCAGTGGCAGCAGCTGCTGCATGGCGAGCGCTACAGCCACAGCTATTCCGAGAGCCTGCCGGACTTCGTGAAGCTGGCCGAGGCCTACGGCGCCGTGGGCATCCGCTGCGAGAACCCCGCCGAGCTGGACGACAGGATCCGCGAGATGATCGACACCCCGCGGCCGGTGATCTTCGACTGCCGCGTGGAGAAGGCGGAGAACTGCCTGCCGATGATCCCCTCGGGCAAGGCGCACAACGAGATGATCCTGCCGGACGACTGGGACACGGACCTGACTCAGGTCATAGATGAGGCTGGCAAGAAACTCGTCTGATGACCGACAACACCCAGCCCGCCTCCGCCTACGACCTCTCCCACGAGACCGAGGTCGAGAATGTCGCCACCTTCGCGCTGCTCGTGGACAACGAGCCGGGCGTGCTGCATCGCGTGGTCGGGCTGTTCGCGGGGCGGGGCTACAACATCGAGAGCCTGACGGTGGCCGAGACCGACCGGCGGGCGCACACCTCGCGCATCACCATCGTCACCCGCGGCGCGCCGCATGTGCTCGAGCAGATCGAGGCGCAGCTCCGCAAGGTGGTGAGCGTGCGGCGCGTCCACGACGTGACCCGCGATCCCAACGGCATCGAGCGCGAACTCGCGCTGGTGAAGGTGCGCGGGACCGGCGCCGACAGGGTCGAGGCGATGCGGGTCGCCGAGATCTTTCGCGCCAAGGTGATCGACACCACCTCCGAGAGCTTCGTCTTCGAGATCACCGGCGGACCCTCCAAGATCGACAGCTTCGTGGAACTCATGCGCCCGTTGGGTCTTGTGGAGCTGTCCCGCACCGGCGTTCTTTCGATCGAAAGAGGGCCTGAGGGGATGTGACCACCCCCAGGGAGCGCTCAGACTTGAGACGCACCTTCGCCGCCTTCCTCCTCGCCGCGCTGATCGCCGGACCCGCCGCCGCGCAAATCCTGCATCAGGAGCCGGTCACCGTCTCGTCCCCCACCGCGCCGATCCCCGGCCCCGACCCGCAGGGCTGGTGGACCGACAAGTGGCCGGCCAAGCCCGAAGCCATCAACCCGCTTGGCCCCCGTCGTCTCCGCCGCGGCGAGCGGCCCCCAGCGCAGAACATCCCCAACGGCGTCCCGCCCCTGCTCTACCGCCTCTGGGACCTGGCGCCGCTGCAGGACCAGCTGATCCGGGGCGATGAGGCCATCGTGGAGATGTGGGCGCGGCCTTCCGAAACGGTCCGCCAGGCCGTCGTGCGCGTGACCTTCCGGGGCGACGGGCGCGCCTTCGTGCAGGGTCGGGCCGGCTTCGGCTGCTGCGAGCCGCGGATTTCGCGCTTCGTGGAGTTCGATCAGGAGCTCTCGCCCGACCGGGCCGCCGCCGTGCGCGCCACCATCCAGGACCCCGCCTGGGGCCTGCCGCCCATCGCCGAGACCTTCGAGGCCGACGGGACGACCGTCAGCCAGGTCTGCGTCAACGGCGTCTCCTATGACGCGAACCTGGTGATCGGCAACGCGGCGCGCACCCTGCACCGGGCCTGCTCGGGTGAGCAGGTGGGGTCCATCGCATCCATCCTGACGGCGGTGCTGTCGGCGGCGCTGGGCTACGACCCGCGCTTCGACCTGGTCTTCCCGCGCGGCGCCGACTTCTCGCAGGACCGCAGGGACTACGACGCCCTGGTCGCGCGCGGCGGCGGCCTGAGGCCCGCGCCCGGCACGAACGGCCAGCCGCCGCTGCTTGTCCCGACCGAGACGCAGCTTCCGGAAGAGACGCCGCCGGCCGCTCCATAGTTGCCGAGCCCGCGCGCGGCCCGCATCATCGCGGCAAATGGAGAATCCCATGAAGACCTTCCTCGCCGCGGGGCTCGCCCTCGCGCTGACCGCGGGCGCCGCCCATGCCCAGGACCACTCGGAAGAGGCCAAGCAGGCCGCCATGGCCGCCGACCGCGCCTTCTCCGCCCGCGCCGGCGAGATCGGGGTCGCCAAGGCCTTTCGCGAGTACATGAGCGACACCGACGCCATCGCCTTCGCGGGTGGCTCGGAGCCCGCGCGCGGCCCTGACGCCATCTACGCGGCCTACGGCGGCGACGAGCCGGACAACGGCCGCCTGGTATGGGTTCCGATCGAAGCGTGGGGCTCCACCGGCGGCGACATGGCCGTCACCACCGGCAAGTGGGCGCTGAGCCCCAAGGACACGGCCAAGAAGCCCCGCACGGGCCGCTACGTCACCGTCTGGCGCAAGAACGCGGCCGGCCAGTGGAAGGGCATCGTCGACATCGGCAACCCCGACCCGCCGCCGGCCCCTGCGCCCGCGCCTTCCCCTCCGGCCCCCTAGCGCCTATATTAGGCGGGTTCGGGCTTGCCCGGACTATGGAGATAAACGCGCGCGTAATAAGCGGACTGGACCCGGGTGCGATTCCCGGCGGCTCCACCAATCTCTCCCGAGTTATCGCGGGAAGTGCGGGGCCGATCAGCATCGACAGACGTGTAAAGGCGATTGCTTTCTCTCGGCGTGGCTCACCGTTTCGGGCCGTTAAACTAACTGCGAACGATAACTTCGCTGAAGAGTACGCCCTGGCCGCGTAATGCGGTCCGAGTGAACTCGACCTAAAGCCCTGTGGGTTCAGATCCTCAGGCGGGGCTCGGAGGGGGCCTGGCAACAGAACCCCTCCACCCATTCCCCAAAATCGTCAGTCCGGCCTCTCGCGACCGCTTTCCGCTCGCCCTGCAAGACGCTAGGTTTGAAAGCCTGCTTTTTTCAAACGGATCGTCATGGCTCAGCAAAAGCCGCCGCAAGACCTGATGCATTACGAGGCGCTGGCCCAGGACGCCCTTCGCGGGGTCGTGAAGGCGGCGCTGAAGCGTGCGGCCTCGCCCGAGGGGATTCCAGGCGACCACCACTTCTACATCACCTTCAAGACCAAGGCGCCGGGCGTCTCCGGCCCGCAGGAGCTGCTGGCCAAGTACCCCGAGGAGATGACCATCGTCCTGCAGCACCAGTACTGGGACCTGGCGCCGGGCGAGACCTTCTTTGCGGTGACGCTGAAGTTCGGCGGCCAGCCCAAGCGGCTGTCGGTGCCCTATGCGGCGCTGACGCGGTTCTATGACCCGAGCGTGCAGTTCCTGCTGCAGTTCGAGCCGGTCGTTGAGCCGCAGGACGAGCCGATGCTGGCGGCCGACGCGGCAGCGGTCGAGGAGGCCGCGCCCGAAGGCGCGCCGTCGGGCGAGGAGGCTCCGAAGATCGTCTCCCTCGACCAGTTCCGGAAGAAGTAGGCGTGAGCGACATCGCCTCGTCCGAACCGATGACGCTGACCGACGAGGCCATCCTCGCGCGGTTCCACGC
>CAMLKO010000216.1 GCA_946480495.1 uncultured Caulobacteraceae bacterium | reverse complement strand
CCGAGGCCCCAGAAATCGATGACGTAGCCGCCCGTGCGCAGCTGGTCCGCTTCCTCGATCAGGACCACCTCATGACCGGCGCGCAGAAGCCAGTGCGCCGCCGTGGGCCCCGCGATACCCGCTCCGCAGATTCCGATTTTCATCCGCGCTGCCCCAGGAATGTCGAGCAATCCATCGTTAGACGATCTTTTTACCGGGCGCACGCTTGATCGGCTCCCGGCGACGTCGCATAGGCCAAAGGTGCATCGGCTCACCCCCATCTCCCCTTCGCGATCGCGCCGCGCCGCCGTGGCGCGGTGGCTTCATGCGAGGCGGGCCTGGCGGGTCACGATCATCATGGCCGTCGCGGTCATCGGAGGCCTTGCCGCCGCCGGGTTCGCGCGGCTCTGCGACGACGCCATGGCGGTGCACAGCCGGCTCTACGCGCTGGCGCCGTGGGCGACGCTGCTGCTGTTGCCGCTGGGCTTCGCGCTTTGCGCCTGGGTCACGGCGCGCTTTGCGCCCGAAGCGGCCGGCAGCGGCATTCCGCAGGTCATCGCGGCCGCCGAGCAGCGGTGGCGAGGCCGCTGGGGCGGGCAACGCGTGACGATCCGCACGGCGATCTGGAAGGTCGCGATGGCCGCCGTGCTCCTCGTTTGCGGCGCCTCGATCGGGCGCGAAGGCCCCACCGTTCAGGTCGTGGCGGGCGTCATGCGCACGCTGACGCGGGGCTTGAGAGGCGGCGCGGGGCGGCGCGCCATCATCATCGCGGGCGGCGCGGCGGGCGTGGCGGCGGCGTTCAACACCCCGATCGCCGGGGTGGTCTTCGCGGTCGAGGAACTGGCCACGAGCTTCGAGAAGAGGACCCACACGACGGTCATTCTCGTGGTGGTGGTCGCCGGCTTGACCTCCTACGCGCTACAGGGCGACTACGCCTACTTCGGCGTCCGTGGCGGTGAGCCGGCGCTGCGTTCGGCGTGGCTGTCGGCCCCGTTGATCGGCCTCGTCGGAGGGCTTGCGGGCGGCCTTTTCTCGCGGGTGCTCGCCACCGTGCTCGGCACGGGGGACCATCCGGTCGCCAGGTTTCGGCGGAGCCGGCCTGTCCGTTTCGCTTTCCTGTGCGGTCTGATCGCGGCCGCCGTCGCCATCATCTCCGGCGGACTGACGTTCGGCGCGGGCTACGCGGAGGCCAAGTCGCTGCTCCAGGGCCACCCCGGCCGTGGTCTGGTCTTCGCGGTCTGCAAGTTCGTGGCCAGCCTCGCCGCCGCGGTCGCCGGCATTCCGGGCGGCATCTTCGCGCCGTCGCTGGCGACCGGCGCCGGCATCGGGGCCGTATTCGCGCGCCTGGGACCGCTGTTCGCCGGCCGCGACTCCGTTGTGCTGGGCATGACCGGCTATCTCTCCGGCGTCGTGCAGGCGCCGCTGACCAGCGCGGTCATCCTGATGGAGATGACGCGCGATCCAGGTCTCGTTGGTCCGCTGATGCTGGCCGCGCTCATCGGGCGCTGGGCGTCAGGGCTGGTGATGCCGCAGCCCATCTATCACGTGCTCGCCGCCGGCTGGCGCGTCGTTCCCCCTAGCCCCAGCCCGACCGCCCAGCCCGCGCCCGCGACGTAAGCGCCACGCGCCTCAGAACGGGAAGAACCTCGGGATCGCAAGCGCGCCGACGATCCAGGTGATGAGGTTCAACGGCACGCCGACGCGCACGAAATCCATGTAGCTGTAGCGGCCCATCTGGAAGACCAGCACGTTGGTCTGGTAGCCGAAGGGCGTGGCGAAGGCGGCGCTGGCGGCCATCATCACCGCCACGATGAAGGGCCGCGGGCTGACACCGAGGCTTTCGGCCAGGGCCACGGCGATCGGCGTCAGCAGGACGGCGACGGCGGCGTTGGACAGCACCTCCGTGGCGAACAGCGTCACGCCGTAGAGCAGCACGAGCGCCGCGAGCGGGCCGAACGGCCGGATCAGGTCGACGAGGCCCGCGGTGGCTACGCTGGCCAGCCCCGTCACCTCCAGGCTCAGGCCGACCACGACCATGCCGGCGATCAGGAGCAGGATTTCGGGCTTGAGGCCGCGATAGGCCTGTTCCGGGCTGATGACCCGCATGAGGATCAGCACCACTGCGCCGGAGAAGGCCGTCGCGGCGATCGGCGCGTAGCCCAGCGCCGCCACGACCACCACCCCGGCGAAAACGACCAGGGAGGTGAGCGCTTTGGGCGGGTCGAAGGGCGGGTCGCCCGCATAGAGAGACGGATCGCCGAGTTCATCGCCATCGTCCGTGATCGGGCGCGACGTGTCGGGCGCCTCAGCGGTTCTGGCCAGCAGCCGCCCGCCGAACAGCAGCAGGTAGAGCCCGCCGGCCATTCCCACGATCAGTCCGACCGGGGTGATCTCGAACAGCGAAAAGGTCGGCTGGCCGGCCGTCCGCGCCATGTCGTTGACCAGCAGGTTGGTGGAGGTGCCGATCAGGGTGCAGGCGCCGCCCAGGATGGTCACGTAGGACAGCGGGATCAGGAACCGCTTTGGCGACAGGTTCAGCGAGCGCGCCACATCCCTCACCAGCGGCGCGCCAAGCACCACGATCGGCGTGTTGTTCAGGAAGGCCGAAGCGCCGCCGCAAAGGGCGATTACGATCCACAGTCCGCTCGCGCCCAGCCTTCCGCAGAGCCGCGTCGCCTGCTTGATCAGCGCGCCCAGCAGGCCCGACAGCTCCATGGCGTAGGCGATCACGAACAGCGAGGCGAGCGCCAGGATGGCCGGGCTGCCGAAGGCGCCCTGGACCTCGGTGGGCCTGATGGTCCCGGTGATGAGCAGGGCCGCCGCGCCGGAAAGGGCGACCACGTCGGATCGCAACCTGCCCCAGACCAACGCCGCCACCACGCTCGTCAGCACCACGAGGGCGACGACCTGGTCGAAACTCATGGGCGCATGCGCGCAGACTGACCCGCCCCGGTCAAGGCCGGGAAAATAGGCCGAGGCGGTGGCTCACGGTGAGGTTGCTGCTATGGTTGGCCATGCCCATTCCTGATCGGACCGTGATCCGCAGAAGGCTGGCCTTCGGCGCGGCCGTCGCGGTCATCGTCATCATCATCGCGGCCCTGATCGCCGGTAGAGCCCATCGCCAGCCAGCGCCCGTCCATCCCGCCCCACCGCCCGCGGTCGCGCAGAACGCCGCTCCGGCGCCGCTGGACATCCAGACTTCGCCCTTGCCCCTGCCGGCCCCGCCGCTGAGCCGCAAGGACCTGATCGAGGCGGCCGCGCGCGCCGCTTCGGCCTATGCGGCGGGCGAGCCGGGCCCGCCCGCGGACGCCGATCTGGTCGGCCGCACCTTTCGTGTGCAGATTCCGTTCGGCTGTGCGGGTCCGCTCGATCCCGCCGCCGCCAAGCCCGCCGCCTGGTTCACCTTCGATGCAAAGCGCCGGATCATCCGGCTGACCGCCCAGCCGCAGGTCTGGACCAAGGCGGCCTGGGTTCAGGCGCTGGCAGGCTC
>CAMLKO010000215.1 GCA_946480495.1 uncultured Caulobacteraceae bacterium | reverse complement strand
GGCGTGATCGTGATGGATGGCCCGCAGGGGGCCACATGGCGGCTGAAGGAACCCGCTTGAGATGGGCGTGAAGTTGGAACACCGCATCGGCATTCAGGCCCCTGCGGAAGTGATCTGGGAGAGCCTGGTCGACGTCAACGGCTGGGAGAGCTGGAACCCGCTCTACCCGCGCGCCGAGGGGACGGTGCGGATCGGCAATACGTTGAACCTCACCGTCAACATCCCCGATCAGAAGCCGCGCGAGATCCAGCCGCGCATCCTCGACTGGGCGCCGGCGGACCACATCCACTGGCGGCTGTCGCTGATGGGCGGGTGGATCAAGACCATCCGCTATCTGGAGATCGAGGCGCTGTCGGAGACCGGCTGCATCTTCTCCAACGGGGAGATCTTCGAAGGCATGCTCGGCCCCACGGTCGCCAAGCGCTATCGCCGCCAGCTTCGCGCCGCCATGGCCTCGATGGGCGAGGCCCTGCAGCTGCGGGCCGAAGCCGCATGGCGCGAGCGGCAGGCGGCCACCACATAAGCCCTGCCATGATCGACGACCTCTACAGCGAAAAGATCCTGACGCTCGCGGCCAACATGCCGCGCGCCGGGCGTCTGGCCGCGCCCGACGCCTCGTCGGAGAAGGTCGCCAAGCTGTGCGGCAGCCGCATCCACGTCGACGTGAAGGTCAAGGACGGCGCCGTCGCCGACTTCGCCCAGGAGGTGAAGGCCTGCGCGCTCGGACAGGCCGCCGCCGCCATCCTCGGCGAGCATGTGATCGGCGCGAAACTTGACGAAATCGTCGCCGCGCGCGATTCCCTTCGCTCGATGCTGAAGTCCGGAGGGCCGCCGCCCGAGGGACGTTTCAAGGACCTGGCCGTGCTTGCGCCCGTGAAGGACTACCCGCAACGCCACGCTTCGACGCTGCTCGCGTTCGAGGCGACGGTGGAGGCTGTCCGGGCGGCCAGCCGAACTACCGGCGCCGACGCTGCTTGATCGCGCGCTCACCCGTGCGATAAGCGCCGGGCTTCGTTCACCCACCCCCGCGTCGGCATGAACCCCTATGAACGCGGCGTCCGCCTGGGTCTGAAGACCTACAAGGCCACGCTGTCGCCCCTGATCGGGCAGCACTGCCGCTACGTTCCGACCTGCTCGGAGTACGCAGCGCAGGCCCTGATCGAGCACGGACCGGTCCGCGGCGCATGGCTCGCCGCCCGGCGCGTGTGCCGATGCAATCCCTGGGGCGGTTCGGGCTACGATCCCGTGCCGCCGCGAAAGTGTGAAACGACATGATCGACCTGGTTTTCCCCGACGGCTCCGTCCGCCAGTTCCCCGAAGGAACGAGCGGCCGCGAGGTCGCCAACTCCATCTCGCCCTCGCTGGCGAAACGCACGCTCTTGGTCCGGCTCGACGGCAAGCTGCTCGACTACGACCGCCCGCTGACTTCTGATTTGGTGAAGAATGGCGGCGGCAAGATCGAGCTCGTCGGCCGCAACGACCCCGACGCGCTCGACACCATCCGCCACGACACGGCCCACGTGCTGGCCGAGGCCGTGCAGGAGCTGTTCCCCGGCACGCAGGTGACGATCGGCCCGAACATCGAGGACGGCTTCTATTACGACTTCGCCCGCAACGAGCCCTTCAGCCTCGAGGACCTGCCGAAGATCGAGCAGAAGATGCGCGAGATCGTCGACCGCGACGAGAAGATCGTGCGCGAGGTCTGGGACCGCGACGAGGCCATCGCCCACTTCGAAGGCATCGGCGAAAAGTACAAGGCCGAGATCATCCGCGACCTGCCGGGCTCCGACGAGATCACGGTCTATCGGCAGGGGAACTGGAAGGACCTCTGCCGGGGCCCGCACCTGCCCTCGACGAAGGCGGTCGGCAAGGCGTTCAAGCTGACGAAGCTCGCCGGCGCCTACTGGCGGGGCGACCAGAAGAACGCCCAGCTGCAGCGCATCTACGGCACGGCCTGGGCCTCGGAAGAGGACCTCGCGGCCTATCTCAAGCGCGTCGAGGAGGCGGAGAAGCGCGACCACCGCAAGCTCGGCCGCCAGCTCGACCTCTTCCACATGCAGGAAGAAGGCCGCGGCATGGTCTTCTGGCACCCGAAAGGCTGGACGCTGTGGCTGACGCTGGAGGCCTACATGCGCCGCCGGCTCGATGCGGCGGGCTATGTCGAGGTCAAGACGCCCCAGGTGCTCGACCGCGGTTTGTGGGAGAAGTCCGGCCACTGGGAGAAGTACCGGCCCAACATGTTCATCTGCGAGACAGTCGAAGGCGAAGTCCTCTCGCTGAAGCCGATGAACTGCCCCGGCCACATCCAGGTCTTCAACCAGGGCCAGCGATCCTACCGCGAGCTGCCGATCCGCATGGCCGAGTTCGGCGCCTGCCACCGCTATGAGCCGTCGGGCGCCCTGCACGGGCTGATGCGGGTGCGCGGCTTCGTGCAGGACGACGCCCACATCTTCTGCCGCGAGGACCAGATCGTCGATGAGACGCGCCGCTTCGTGGAGCTGACGCGGACGATCCACGCCGACCTCGGCATGGAGACGCGCTACATCGCGCTGGCCACGCGTCCGGAGGTTCGGGCTGGCTCCGACGAATTCTGGGACAAGGCCGAGGGCATGCTCGCCGAAGCCGCGCGGCAGGCCGGCGTCGAGCCGGTGATCGCCGAGGGCGACGGCGCCTTCTACGCGCCCAAGCTCGACTTCATCGTCCGCGACGCCATCGGCCGCGAGTGGACCTGCGGCACGCTGCAGCTCGACTACGTCCTGCCCGAGCGGCTGGGCGCCGAGTATGTGGCCGAGGACGGCTCCAAGCAGCGGCCGGTGATGATGCACCGGGCGATCCTCGGCTCCTTCGAGCGCTTCATCGGCATCATGATCGAGAACTACGCCGGCGCCTTCCCGCTGTGGCTTAGCCCCGTGCAGGCGGTGGTGGCGACGATCACGTCAGACGCCGACGACTACGCGCACGAGGTCGAGGCGAAGTTCCGCGCCGCGGGCCTGCGCGTCGAGACCGACCTGCGCAACGAGAAGGTCGGCTACAAGGTCCGCGAACACTCGCTGGCCAAGGTCCCCGTCATCGCCGTCGTCGGCCGCAACGAAGCCGCCGAAGGCAAGGTCGCGCTGCGCCGCCTCGGCTCGCAGGACCAGACGCTGGTCACGGTCGACGAGGCCATCGCGATGTTGACGCAAGAGGCGACGCCGCCGGATCTGCGATGAGCACGCCCTCTGAACTGATCGACCAGCGCATCCGCGACCTTGGCGACTGGCGGGGCGAGACGCTCGCCCGGGTTCGCGCCCTGATCAGGGAGGCCGATCCCGAGGTCGTCGAGGAGTGGAAGTGGCGGGGCGTGCCGGTGTGGTCGGACCACGGCATCATCTGCACGGGCGAGACCTACAAGGCGGTGGTGAAGCTCACCTTCGCCAAGGGCGCGGCGCTTCCCGACCCGGCCGGCCTCTTCAACGCCAGCCTCGAAGGCAA
>CAMLKO010000214.1 GCA_946480495.1 uncultured Caulobacteraceae bacterium | reverse complement strand
CGTCGGGCGCAGGCCGGTGCGCGCCTGGACGTAGGTCTCGTCGAGCGCCCGCTGGTTGGCCCGCTGCTCCTGCAGGGTCGGATTGGTCTGGTAGGCGAGCGCGATCGCGTCGGCGAGGGTCTCGGCCCGGGCGGCGCCGGCAGCGAGCAGCCCCACGCTGCAGACGGCGGCGAGCAGGGTCGCCTTTCGGGTGTTGAACATCAGCTATCCCCAAGCGCGCGGGGGCGCGCTCTATATTTATTACTGTGTCTTTCGCCAGCCGCCACCCCCACGGCCAGTTAAGCTTTTTTCATGACCGCCTGTCCCACAGGCATGTTTCGCAAGCGTTTCAGCCGCGTATCGTCAGAAGGCGAACTTCGGCTCGCGGGCAAATCCGGGCAGCACGGGAGGCGTGGCGTCGAACAGTTCGCGCCGTCCCGCGCCCTGGGCCGTGCGGACATAGACCACGGCCTTGCCGACCGGGCCGTCGCGCTCGATGACGCCCAGGCGGCCGTCGGGCCCCAATGCCTCGATCCAGGCGGCGGGCGCCTGGGCCACCGCCCCTTCGCAGACGATCACGTCATAGCCGCCGCCGGGCGGCGTCTTCAGGTCGCCCTCGTCGAGCCGGTCGACGGTCAGGCCCATGGCTTCCAGGACCGCGGCGGCGTAGGGCGCGGCGATGGCCAGCGCGCGTTCCGTGGGCTGGGCCTGAACGGCCTGCAGCAGCTTGGCGACGTCGCGCGGCTTCAGGAGATAGCGGCCCGGCGCATACTCCACCTCGGAGTCCGCATAGGCGGCGTAGGCCTTGCCGGGGGCGACGAAATCCTCGCGGCGCACGGCGCGCATGGCGTCGTGGATGGCGGTGTCGGTCACGTCCTGCGTGCGCACCTGGCTCTCGACCATGTTCAACCGCGCGGTCGTGAAATCGGCGCTCATGGAGTCCTCGGGGGGCCTGAAGTCCAGGCCGGGCTTATAGGCGTACAACCCGATTGCCGGGAAGCCCCCTCTCTGTTAGCGATCCGCCCTCTGCGAGGGCCCGATGGCGGAGTGGTGACGCAGCGGACTGCAAATCCGTGCACCCCGGTTCGATTCCGGGTCGGGCCTCCACCTCCACAAAGACGCTTTGAGTCTTTCGCCGGACCAGCGACCATACGCCGCTGATTCCGGGGGGAGCGGCCGTGTTCGCAATTCAGACACCTTGCGCGCATATCGTCGGGACCCTTACGGGGCCGCGGCGGGTTCTCCTCTCGCGACCCCTTCTACCGACTGAAAGCAATCTTCGTTGACCTCCATAACCTCCGACCCGCGACTGCTGCGGCAGACGCTCGCCACCTACCAGCGCCCGAGCCTCAAGCGCAGCCTCTTTGAAATCGCCATCACCGCCGGCCCGCTGGTCGCCCTCTGGGGCCTGGCCTGGTACGCGCTGGACCATCACATGTGGTGGGGCCTGCTGCTGACCGTTCCGGCCGCCTTCTTCCTGGTGCGGCTGTTCATGATCCAGCACGACTGCGGCCACGGCGCCTTCTTCAAGAACAAGCTGCTGAACGACTGGGTCGGCCGGATCATCGGCGTGCTGACCGTGACGCCCTACGACTACTGGCGGCGCACCCACGCCATCCACCACGCGACCTCCGGCAACCTCGACCGCCGCTGGCTGGGCGGGGTGGAGACGCTGACGGTGGACGAGTACCGCGCGCTGTCGCCGATCAAGCGCCTGGGCTATCGCCTGTACCGCAACCCGCTGGTCCTGTTCGTGGTCGGCCCCGGCTACATGTTCCTGCTGCAGCATCGCCTGCCCATCGGGCTGATGAAGGAGCGCAAGGCGTGGCTGTCGGTGATCGGCAACAACCTGGGCCTGGCGCTGCTGGTGCTCGGCCTGATCTGGCTGGGCGGCGTTGGGCCGTTCCTGATGGTCCACCTGCCGGTCGTGCTGCTGTCGGCCTCGATCGGGGTGTGGCTGTTCTACGTCCAGCACCAGTTCGAGGGCGCCTACTGGGTCCGCAACGAGAACTGGAACCTGCAGGAAGCCTCGCTGAAGGGCTCCTCGCACTACAAGCTGCCGCCGGTGCTGACGTGGCTGACCGCCAACATCGGCGCCCACCACGTCCACCACGTGGGCAGCAAGATCCCCTACTACCGCCTGCCGCAGGTGCTGAAGGACCACCCCGAGCTCAACGAGATGAGCCAGGTGACCCTGTGGGAGAGCTTCATGACCGTACGGCTGACCCTTTGGGACGAAGCCAGGGGCCGGCTGGTGTCGTTCCGCGAGGCGCGCAAACGTCGTTAAGCGCCCGTTAACCAAAACAAATCAAACCTTACCGTGTCTTCACCTGAAGACAGTGACCCACCACACAGACTTTCATGAGCCCGGCTTCGGCCGGGCTTCTTTTTTGGCGGTTTGACTGGGCCATGCGCCGCTTGCGCGCCGCAAAGGGGCGCCATATACGCACGGACCTTCACGGCCCGATGATCCTCGGTAGCTCAGTTGGTAGAGCAGGCGGCTGTTAACCGCCGGGTCGCAGGTTCGAGTCCTGCCCGGGGAGCCATCCCGATCAATGGCTCCGATCGCGCCTTCGAATTCAGCGAAATCTACGAACGGGCCGTGCGCTGCACGATGTAGCGGTAGTCGTGGCGGCCGAGACGCTGCTGCACCGGGATGACGAGGCCGTCGCGGTAGAGGCGGGCAATGGCGGCGGCCAGCTGCCCGGCGGCGGGCGCGATGTCGGCGGCCATGGCCAGGTGACCCCGGAAGTAGGTCAGGGCCTCGCCGCACCTGGCGCTGCTGACCCAGGATCGGACAGTCTCGCTGTCGGCGAGCACGCCGGAACCGCCGTTTGAGGCCTTGCCGTGCTCGGCCGCGTGTCGAAAAGCCATCTGTGAAGGTCCTAAATGGGACGCGCCGGAGCGCTGATGCCCCTTCCCTGCAAGGCGCGGGCCATGTGGCGCAGAAGCCATTGAA
Organism: uncultured Caulobacteraceae bacterium; assembly: GCA_946480495.1. Next base: position 563 of record CAMLKO010000214.1, on the reverse strand, counting down.
ATCATTAGGTCAAATGACGGATATGCGCGCCGCGGCGCCCATGATGTGCTGACCCCACATCGGGGAGTATCCGCCATGCCCATCGCGCCTTCGCGCCTTTTCGCCGCCGCCCTCGCGTTTGCGGCCCTCAGTCTCAGCTCGAACCTCGCCTCCGCGCAGTCCGCCGCGGGCGTGCAGCACTCGCAGGGGGTCTATCACAAGGCCGTCTGCCCGGGACCCGCCGGCGCCGGGAACGCCCGCTGCCACGCCCATGTGGTGACCGACCCCAACGGCAATCCCATCGTCTCGAATGCGAACACCGGCCCGTCCGGCTATTGGCCGGCGGACCTGCAAAGCGCCTATTCCGTCAACACCAGCGGCGGCGCGGGCGTGACTGTCGCGATCGTGGACGCCTTCGGCTATCCGAACGCCGAGGCGGACCTGGCGGCCTACCGCTCACGCTTTGGCCTGCCGCCCTGCACGACGGCCAACGGCTGCTTCAAGAAGGTGAACCAGAACGGCGTCCAGGGCTCCTACCCGCGCGCCGACACCGGCTGGAGCCAGGAGACCGCGCTCGACCTCGA
>CAMLKO010000213.1 GCA_946480495.1 uncultured Caulobacteraceae bacterium | reverse complement strand
CGCACGAGGCGGTGCTGGCGCATGCCCACGCCCACGTCTGCACCGACGAGACCGGCGCGCCCGGGTTCTTCGGGTCGGGCGTAGGCCTGATCCCGCTGTCGGGCGAGTCCGGCCGCATCGACCCGCAGGGGCTGATCGAGGCGCTGGCGCACCCCGACGTCTCGTACCGCCAGTCGCCGGCCGCCCTGTCGGTGACCAACGCCACCGAGTACGGCACGGTCTATTCCGCCGCCCAGCTGGACGCATTGATCCACCCGGTGAAGGCCAAGGGCTACGGCGTCCATCTCGACGGCGCCCGGCTCGCCGGCGCGGCGGCGGCCGGGTTCGATCTGAAAACCATCGCCAAAAGCGGCGTCGACATCCTCGTCATGGGCGGCACGAAGGCGGGCTCGACGCCCAGCGAAGCCATCGTCCTGTTCGACAAGTCGCTCGCCCGCCGCTTCGACGCCCGCCTAAAGCACGCCGGCCAGCTCGTCTCGAAAGGCCGCTTCCTCGCCGCGCCGTGGCTGGGCCTGTTGGGCGAAGACAACGACGGCGGCCCCTGGCTCGCCCGCGCCGCCCACGCCAACGCCATGGCGAAGAAGCTGGCGGGCCTGATGCCCTTCCCGGTCATCCACCCGGTCGAAGCCAACGGCCTCTTCGTCGACATGGACGAGACCGCCCTCTATCGCCTGCGCGAAACCGGCTGGTTCGTCTACCGCTTCCTCGACGGCACGGTCCGCTTCATGTGCTCCTGGGCGACGACCGAGGAGATGGTCGACGAGCTCGCGGCAGCGTTGAGGCAGATCGTCGCGTAGCGCCCCTATTGCATTCACCGCCAAGCTGTATTCAGCTGTTGAAATCGTACCGTTGAGGGGCGGGGGGAATTCTCATGTTTCGCAAGCTGGCCGTCGTGGCCTGCATGTTGCTCGTGTCTGCGTGCGCGACAACCAACGTCAAGCTGGCCGACCTCAAGGGGCCCAAGCCCCCGGCCGGATCCAAGATCCTGATCGTCCAGCCCGACGTCCAGCTGTCGATGCTGACCGCGGGCGGGCTGCTGGAGCCGCGGGCGGACTGGAGCCAGCAGGCCCGCGACAACCTGGCCCATGAAATCAGCGCTGCCGTGGACGGCCGCTCGCACACCATCACCACGCTCGATCCGTCGACGGTGATGGAGGGCCGGGCCGGCCAGCTCATGCGGCTGCAGGAGGCGGTCGACGTCTCGATCCTGACCTACGGCATGATGGGGGTCGTCCTTCCGACGAAGAAGGACAACTTCGACTGGACGCTGGGCGATGGGACCAAGGTGCTGGCCGACACCTACGGCGCCGACTACGCGCTCTTCACCTACGGCCGCGGCTCCTACTCGAGCGGCGGGCGCAAGGCGGCCTGGCTGGTGGGCGCCGCGCTTGGGGTGAGCATCCCGATGGGCGCCCAGCAGACCTTCGCCTCGCTGGTAGACCTGAAGACCGGACGGGTGGTGTGGTTCAACATGGCCGTGCCGCCGGCGGGGATGGACATGCGCACGCCGGGCGGGGCGGCCGAGCTTTCCAAGGCGCTCCTGAAAGACGTGCCGCTGTGATCCGGTTCGCCCGGGTGGCCGTCTCCGCGATGGCGCTGGCGGCCTCCACAGCAGCTTACGCGGCGGAGCCCGTTCCGGAGTTTCGTCCCCACAATATCCGGCCCGACATCCATACGGACGAAGGCGGGTTGTGGGCGACGTCGGATGACGTCGAGAAGCAGATCAGGGCCTCGGCGCAGCTGGATCGCGACGCCGAGCTGACGGGCTATGTGCGGGAAGTGGCCTGCAAGGTCGCCACCGACTACTGCAGCGAAATCCGGGTCTATGTCCTGGATCTTCCCTTCTTCAACGCCGCGATGGCGCCCAACGGCTGCATGCAGGTCTGGTCGGGCCTGCTGCTGAGGGTCGACAACGAGGCTCAGCTGGCGTTCGCGCTGGGGCACGAGACGACCCATTTCGTGCGCAACCATTCCATCCTCGCCTGGCGCAAGGCCAAGGCGCAGACCAGCGTGGCGATGGTCGTCAGCCTGGTCGCCGGCGGCGCGGGCGCGTCCATCCTGGGCAACCTCGTCTATCTCGGCATAGCGGCGTCCCTGTTCTCCTTCACGCGCGAGGAGGAGGCCGACGCGGATCGTTACGGGCTGCAGAGGGCGCAGGAGGCGGGCTACGACGCGGCCCAGGGGGCCGACGTCTTCCGCAACCTTCAGAGCGAGGTCGCCGCGTCCCAGTTCGAAAAGGTGCGCAAGGAAGACGCCCACACCAGCATCTTCGACACCCACCCCAGCACCGCCGCGCGCGTCACCGCCATCGAGGCGCAGGTCAAGACGATGCCGGCGGGCGGCGTGGTCGAAAAGCAGCGCTACCGCGCGATGATCCGGCCGCATCTGGGCGAGTGGTTGAGGGACGACCTGCGGCGCAAGGACTTCGGCGAGTCCCTGCACCTGATCGACCACCTCATCGGCGAGGGCGAGGATCTGGGCGTGCTGCAGTTCTACAAGGGCGAGGCCTATCGGCTGCGCCGCCAGGACGGCGATCTCGAGCTGGCCCGCGCCGCCTACGAACTGGCCGTCGCGCAGCCCGACGCGCCGGCCGCGGCGTGGCGCGAGCTGGCCGACGCCGACCATGCGCTCGGGAAGGCGGACAAGGCCAAGGAGGCCTACGAGACCTATCTGGCCAAGGCGCCGGACGCCGATGACCGCTGGCTGGTCGAGGCCAGCCTCAAGAAACTCTCCGGGGGAGAACACTCATGAGTTCAAGGTTGCTTAGGATCGCCGCCGCCGGCGCGCTGGCGCTGAGCCTGGCCGCGTGCGCCACCATCACCTCGGCGCCTGCCGGTGATTACAAGGTCGCCGCCGGCTACACCGTCACCCTGGGGCGCCAATGGTCGGACGTGACCGGCGCGGTGTTCGGCCAACCCAAGAAGGTGCGGTTGCTGTCCATCGACGGAATCTTCCTGAACCGGCTCTACCTCATCGACGGCCTCAAGCCCGGCGAGTTCATCGTCAAGGCGCCGTCGAAGGACAAGCCGACGCCGGTCTACCACTCCGGCATGTCCCCGACCGAACTGGTGGAATTCGTCGCCGACAGCACCGCCGCGCTGGGCTACGAGCGGGTCGAGACGTCACGCCTGCGCCCGGTGAGCGTCGGCGGGACGGACGGCGTCCGGTTCGACGTCGCGGCGCAAACGCCCGAAGGCCTCGACATCGCCGGGACCGCCATGGTCGTCGAGCGGGATGGCAAGCTCTACGTGAACCTCTACCTGGCGCCGAAGGAACACTACTACGACGCCTACCTTCCGGAGGTGGAGAAGGTCTTCAGCTCCGCGCGGTTCAGCTGAGCTGACGCCTACTCAGCCGCCATGGCGCGGCTGGTGAGCATGCCTTCGAGGCGGCCGCGGATGATCTGTTCGGCTTCGGTGACGATGCGGTGGACGAGTTCCTCGACGCTCGGGATGTCGTGGATCAGGCCCTGGATCATGCCGGCCGACCAGATGCCGGCGTC
>CAMLKO010000212.1 GCA_946480495.1 uncultured Caulobacteraceae bacterium | reverse complement strand
CTCACCCCGGCTGAAACAAGCCTGGGGAGGCAAAGCTCATGGAACTTACGCATACCGTACTCGGCGCCGTGCTGGCGCTGGTCGTCTGGTCGCTGATCATCTGGATCTGGATGTACCTGACCCGCATCCCGGCCATGCAGGCCGCCAAGATCAATCCGGACGACGCGCGCCATCGCGGCTCGCTGGACAGCCTGCCGTCCAGCGTTCGGCAGGTGGCCGAGAACTACAATCACCTGATGGAGCAGCCGACGATCTTCTACGCGTTGGCCTTCTACACGGTCCTGATGCACCACGACGTCGGCCTGACGGTGACGCTGGCCTGGGCCTATGTGATCCTTCGGGTGATCCACAGCCTGATCCAGTGCACCATCAACCGCGTGATGCTGCGCTTCGGCGTCTTTGCGCTGGGGAGCCTGGTCCTGATGGCCTGGGCGGTTCACGAGCTGAAGGCGGCCTTCTAAGCGTTCGCTTTCAAAACTGACAGCTGCGCTATAGCCTCCCCCGTCTTCAAGACGGGGGAGGTTTTCACATGAACTCTATTCTGACGCCGGTCCTGCTGCTGGTGGTGTGGTCGCTGGTGGTGCTGGGCGTGATGGCGTTGACGCGCTTCCCGGCGATGAGCCGGATGGGGCTGCGCCTGAAGGACGCCCGCCACACCGCCGACCTCAGCGTGCTGCCATCGTCCGTCCGCCAGATCTCGGACAACTACAACCACCTGATGGAGCAGCCGACGCTGTTCTACGCGCTGGCGCTCTACACCCACCTCGCGGGCCACGGCGACGGCGTGAACCTCGCCTTCGCCTGGGCCTATCTTGGGCTGCGGGTGGTCCATTCGCTGGTGCAGATCGTCGGCAACTACGTCCCGGCGCGGTTCGCCGTCTTCACGCTCGGCACGACGGTGCTGGCGCTGTGGTCGCTCAGGGAAGTCATCGGCCTCTTCTAGCCCTCGGCGGCCCAGGCCTTCAGCAGGTGGTGGGCGATCGCCAGAGGCGGCGGCGCCCACGCGCCCTTGATCTCGCCCGCGAGGAGCTTCTTCGCCTCCTCGCGGGTGAACCAGCGCACCTCTTCCAGCTCGGTCTGGTCGGGGCTGGCGTCGTCGTTTTCGACCTCGGCGATGAGGCCGATCATCAGCGATGATGGATAGGGCCAGGGCTGGGTCGAGTGGTAGCGCACCGACAGGCAGCGCAGCGCCGCCTCTTCCTTCAGCTCCCGCGCGCAGGCCTCCTCGATGCTCTCGCCGGGCTCCACGAAGCCGGCCAGCGCGGAATACATGCCCTTCGGCCAGGCCGCCTGGCGGCCCATCAGGCAGCTCTCGCCCTTCACCGCCAGCATGATCACCACCGGATCGGTGCGCGGGAAATGCTCGGCGTTGCAGGCCGGGCAGACGCGCTTCCAGCCGCCGTCGGCCGCCAGGCTCGGCTCGCCGCAGTTGGCGCAGTGCCTATGCTTCCTCCGCCACTCGAACATCGCCTTGGCGGTCGCGAGGATGCCCGCGTCCGTCGCCGGCAGCTGCATGGCGGCGCCGCGCAGGTCGACGAACCGCCCCAGCCCCTCCAGCGGCCCCTCGGCCGGGTCGCTGCCGCCCTCCAGGTCCAGCGCGAAGACGGCGGTCTCCTTCCACAGGCCCATGAACAGCAGCCGCTCGGGTCCGCCGGCAAGCTCCTGGGCCATGTCGGCGCGCAGGTAGGCGATCCGCGGCGTCCCGTCGGGCGCGTTCTCCACCAGCGGCTGGCCGTTCCACAGCGCCACCGCCAGCGAATCCGGGTCCTCCAGCTTTCGCGCCAGCCAGGCGTCATCGGCGCGCCGGTCGCTCGCCCGGTCCAGCGGGTTTCCGGCGAAGGTGTGGCTGTAGAAGGACAGGGTCATACGACCTTCCTCGCCCAACAACTTCCTGTGGGCAAGCTTGGAACCGTGGACGAATCCGTCAGTTATCGGATGACATTAGTAGCGTCGGGTAGCCGACACATGCCGATGACCATGGACGAGCTGCCCCCTGAAGAGCGCATCGCGCGCTACCGGGAAATGGCCGAACACACCCGCTCGATCGGGCTGAAGGTTCAGAACCCGAACCTTCGCGAAGCCTATATGGAGCTGTCGGGCCGCTGGCGCGCGCTCGCCGATTCGACGCAGCGCAGCTTCGCCCCCAAGAACGACCGTTAGCCTTGCGCGCTCGCGCGGCAGACGCGATATAGGCCCTGGAGATCGGCGACGGGCGGACGCCTCGCCAACCTGGTCAGGTCCGGAAGGAAGCAGCCACAACGAGTCACGTTCGGGTCGTCGTTCGGTCTCCACCTTACCCACAGCTTGCACCGTTCAGCGCCCTTGCAGGCGCGGGCCTGCGTGCGCATGGTGGCCCACAAATGACCGATACCGACATCACGCTTGAAGAGACCGCCGAGGAGCGTGATCCCGACACGGCCGACATCTTTGCGGGCGAGCCGGACGCTGCGCCGCCGCCCGTGGCCGAGCCGCCGTCGGCCGCCTACACGGTTCTGGCGCGCAAGTACCGCCCGCGCACCTTCGAGGACCTGATCGGCCAGGAGGCCATGGTCAGGACGCTGACCAACGCCTTCGCCACCGGCCGCATCGCGCACGCCTTCATGCTCACCGGCGTTCGCGGCGTGGGCAAGACGACCACGGCCCGGCTGCTCGCGCGGGCGCTGAACTACGAGAGCGACGCCGTCCACCAGCCGACTGTCGAGCTGGCCGAGGAAGGCCGCCACGACAAGGCGATCATCGACGGGCGCCACATCGACGTCCTCGAACTCGACGCCGCCAGCCGCACCAAGGTCGACGAGATGCGCGAGCTGCTGGACGGCGTGCGCTACGCCCCCGTCGAGGCGCGCTACAAGGTCTACATCATCGACGAGGTCCACATGCTGTCGACGGCGGCGTTCAACGCGCTGCTGAAGACGCTGGAGGAGCCGCCGCCCCACGCCAAGTTCATCTTCGCCACCACCGAGATCCGCAAGGTCCCGGTGACCATCCTCTCGCGCTGCCAGCGCTTCGACCTGCGCCGCGTCGAGCCCGACGTGCTGCTCAGGCACCTCGAAGGCATCTGCGCCAAGGAGGACGCCAAGGTCGAGACCGACGGGCTGGCGCTGATCGCGCGCGCGGCCGAGGGCTCGGTGCGCGATGCGCTCTCGCTGCTCGACCAGGCCATCGTCCAGGCCGAGCGCGGCCAGGTCGTCAGCGCCGAGGTCGTGCGCGACATGCTGGGCCTGGCGGATCGGGCCGCGACCATCGGCCTCTTCGAACAGGTGGTGCGCGGCGAGACCGGTCCGGCGCTGGAGAGCTTCCGCTCGCTGTGGGGCTTCGGGGCCGATCCGGCGCAGGTGATGCTCGACCTGCTGGAGCACTGCCACGGCGCCTCGATCTCCAAGGCCGTGGGGCCCGATGCGCTGACCCTGCCGAAGGACCAGGCCTCGCGGCTGGCCGGCGTCGGGGCGCAGGCCTCGGCCGGGACGCTGTCGCGGCTGTGGCAGATGCTGCTGAAGGCCCACGGCGA
>CAMLKO010000211.1 GCA_946480495.1 uncultured Caulobacteraceae bacterium | reverse complement strand
GCCTGCACGGTCATCCCCGAAGGCGTCCCGGCGTTCCCGCGCAATCCCGGATAAGCGGGCCGATTTGACCGCTGACCGGGCGCGCGTCAGGCCCTATGTTGGCGGCCATGACCGACACGCTTGAGCCGCCCGTCGCCGATCGCCAGCTGACGCAGGACGGGCCTGCCGTACGACTCTATCTGATCGACGGCTCGGGCTACCTGTTCCGCGCCTACCACGCGCTGCCGCCGCTGACCCGCAAGACCGACGGCCTGCCCGTCGGCGCCGTCGCGGGCTTTTGCAACATGCTGTGGAAGCTGCTGCGCGACATGCAGGCCGATGCGCCGACGCACCTGGCGGTCATCTGGGACCACTCGGAACAGACGTTCCGCAACAAACTCTACGACCAGTACAAGGCCCACCGCCCGCCGCCGCCCGAAGACCTGATCCCGCAGTTTCCGCTGGTGCGCGAGGCGACCAAGGCGTTCGGCGTGCCCTGCATCGAGCTGCCGGGCTACGAGGCCGACGACCTGATCGCCGCCTACGCCTGCCACGCGCGCGACCTCGGCGGCGAGGTGACCATCGTCTCCTCCGACAAGGACCTGATGCAGCTGGTCGACGAGCGGGTGTCGATGTTCGACGCCATGAAGAACGTCCGCATCGGCCCGCCGCAGGTGGTCGAGAAGTTCGGCGTGCTGCCCGACAAGGTCGTCGACGTGCAGGCGCTGTGCGGTGACTCCGTCGACAACGTGCCGGGCGCGCCGGGCATCGGCATCAAGACCGCGGCGCTCCTGATCAACGAGTTCGGCGACCTCGACACGCTGCTGGCCCGGGCGGGCGAGATCAAGCAGGAGAAGCGCCGCCAGACGCTGATCGAATTCGCCGACCAGATCCGGCTCTCGCGCGCGCTCGTGCAGCTCGACTGCGACACCCCGCTGCCCGAACCGCTGGAAGACCTCGCCGTCCGCGACCCGGACCCGGCCGTGCTGGCCGAATTCCTGGAGCGGATGGAGTTCAGGGGACTGGCCCGCCGCGTCGGCGACGGCCGCGCGGGCGAGGCCGCCAAGGCCGACATCAGCCGCCGCAGCTACGCCGAACAGCCCGCCGCCGAGCCGTCGCCGGTCGAGGCCGCCGCGATCAAGGTCGAGGACTACGTCTGCGTCCGCGATGTCGCGACCCTCGATCAGTGGATCGCGCGGGCCTACGAGGCCGGCGTCGTCGCCTTCGACACCGAGACCGACGCGCTGTCGTCGGCCAACGCGGGCCTGTGCGGCGTGTCGCTGGCGGTGGCGCCGGGCGAGGCCTGCTACATCCCCGTCGGCCACTGCGAGAAGGACGGCCTGGCGCTGGAGGCCGCCGCCGACCTGGAGCAGATCCCGCTGGAAGAGGCGATGGCGCGGCTGAAGCCCATGCTGGAGGACCCCTGCGTCCTCAAGGTCGCCCAGAACGCCAAGTACGACATCGCCGTCCTCACCCGCTACGGGATCGACGTGGCGCCCATCGAGGACACCATGCTGATCAGCTACGTGCTGGAGGCGGGGCTGCACGGGCACGGCATGGACGAGCTGTCGGAGCTCCTGCTGGGCCACAAGCCCATCGCCTTCAAGCAGGTGGCCGGGACCGGCAAGAACGAGGTCAGCTTCAAGCACGTCGCCCTGCCCGAGGCGACCTGCTACGCGGCCGAGGACGCCGACGTCACGCTGCGGCTCTATCAGCGCCTGCGGCCCCGCCTGTCGCGCGAGGGCCTGCTGAGCGTCTACGAGACGCTGGAGCGGCCGCTGCCGCCGGTGCTGGCGGAGATGGAGAACCACGGGATCAAGGTCGATCCCGACTTCCTGCGCCGTCTCTCCCACGAGTTCGCCATGCGGATGAACGAGCTGGAGATCCAGGCCCACCAGCTGGCCGGACGTCCCTTCAACCTGGGCAGCCCCAAGCAGATCGGCGACGTCCTGTTCGGCGAGATGCAGCTGACGGGCGGCAAGAAGACCGCGACCGGCCAGTGGGCGACGGACGTCGATGTGCTGGAGGGCCTCGCGGGCGAAGGCCACGCCCTGCCGCGCGTGCTGCTGGACTGGCGCCAGCTCTCCAAGCTGAAGGGCACCTACACCGACAACCTGACCGCCGCGATCAGCGAGCGGACGGGCCGGGTGCACACCTCGTTCGCGCTCGCCTCCACCACCACCGGGCGGCTGTCGTCGAACGACCCGAACCTGCAGAACATCCCGATCCGCACCTCGGAAGGCCGCAAGATCCGCCGCGCCTTCATCGCGGAGCCCGGCAATGTGCTGATCAGCGCCGACTACAGCCAGATCGAGCTTCGGCTGCTCGCCCACATCGGCGACATTCCGCAGCTGAAGCGCGCCTTCCGGGAAAACCTCGACATCCACGCGATGACGGCCTCGGAGATGTTCGGCGTGCCGGTGGAGGGGATGCCGTCGGACGTGCGCCGCCGGGCCAAGGCGATCAACTTCGGCATCGTCTATGGGATCAGCGCCTTTGGGCTGTCGAACCAGCTCGGCATCCCGCAGGACGAGGCGGCCGCCTACATCAAGACCTACTTCGAGCGCTTCCCCGGCATCCGCGCCTACATGGATTCCATGCGCGCGCTGGTCCGCGAGCAGGCGTACGTGACCACCCTGTTCGGGCGGAAGGTCAACATTCCGGACATCCGCGCCAAGTCGGTCGGCCACCGCCAGTTCGCCGAGCGCGCGGCGATCAACGCGCCGATCCAGGGCGCGGCGGCCGACATCATCCGGCGCGCGATGGTGCGGATGCCGTCAGCGCTGAAGGAGGCGGGCCTGTCGGCCCGCATGCTGCTGCAGGTCCACGACGAACTGGTCTTCGAAGCCCCGGCCTCAGAGGCCGAGGAGACCTGCCGCGTGGCGCAAAGGGTGATGGAACGCGCGGCCGAACCCGCCGTCGCCCTGTCCGTACCGCTGGTCGTGGAAGCGCGGGCAGCGCCCAACTGGGACGAGGCCCACTAGCCTCCTACCAGGTTACGTTGCCGCTCGCCGTGAGCAGTCCGATCACCATCGCCAGCCCAAGGGCGATGATGAGCCCCACCGTCATCAGGTCGGTGGCGCTTTCGAAGCCGACAAGTCTGTTCTTGTGTTTCACGACTAACCCTCTCTAACCGCCCGGCGATCGGGTGGTCGGTCGAGAAGGTCGGGCTCGCCGCAGACGGCGGAACGGGTCCGGCCCCAAGCGACCGAATCCGGCCCCGGGCCTCACAATGTGGCAAGAATGCGCCCAAGCTGACGCTGCGTCAACGGTTGGGCTCTGTCCGAGTCCACGGATTGTTCTCGCTCATTTTGAGGAAGCGATTTGTTCAGGACGCCGCGGTGGCCACCAGCCGCTGGTAGAAGCCGACCATGCGGGTGAGGTTGTCGAGCGTCATGTGCTCGTTGGTCCCATGGATCATCTTCATCGCCCCGATCGAGGCCTGCAGCGCCTGGTAGCGGTAGATGTCGGTCGAGACGGGGATCAGCGAATGGCTGTCCGTCGCCGCCGTCACCAGCCCCGGCGCGACCGG
>CAMLKO010000210.1 GCA_946480495.1 uncultured Caulobacteraceae bacterium | reverse complement strand
GTCAGCTCGCGGACCTTCTTCATCTGCTCTTCGATGAAGCGGGTCGAGGTGCCGGCCATGCCGAGCACGCCATAGCCGCCGGCGTTCGACACCGCCGCCGCCAGCTCGGCGTAGGAGACGCCGCCCATGCCGGCCAGCAGGATGGGGTGCTCGATGCCGAGCAGGTCGCAGAGAGGAGTTCGCAGGGTCATTTTCTCAAAACACCGTGTAGCCGCCGTCGATCACGAAGGTGTCGGCGGTGTGGAATTTGGAAGCGTCAGAGGCGAGGTACACCGCAATGCCGCCGAAGTCTTCGGGCTCGCCCCAACGGCGCATCGGCACGCGGCTGATGACCTTGTCGTTGAAGGCATCGTTGCCTTGCGCGCCGGCGGTCATGTCGGTGGCGATCCAGCCGGGCAGGATGGCGTTGGCGCGCACGCCGTAGCGCGCGTACTCGACGGCGATGCCCCGCATCATCGGCAGCACCGCGCCCTTGGTGGCGGCATAGGCCTCGTTGCGCGGCGCGCCGTGCACGGCGCTGACCGAGGAGGTCACCACCAGCGAGCCGCCGGGATCGCCGGCCTTGGCGCGTTCCTTCATGTGCTTGCAGGCCTCGCGGAAGGTCCAGAAGACGCCGTCGAGGTTGACGGCCATCACCTGCTTCCAGGTCTCGGTGGTCATCTCGTCGAACGAAGGCGCGCCACGGCCCATGCCCGCGTTGGCGGCCACAAAGTCGACGCGGCCCATGGCCGTAACCGCCTCCTGCATGGCGGCGACGACAGCGGCTTCGTCGGCGACGTTCACCTGCTGGGCCAATACGCGGACGCCGTAGTTGGTCAGCTTGCCCTCGGCGGCGAGGTTCTTGTCGGGGTTGGAGCCCCAGATCACCACGTCGGCGCCGGACTGGGCGAGCGCCTCGGCCATGCCAAGACCGATGCCGCTGTTGCCGCCGGTGATCAGCGCGACCTTGCCCTTCAGATTGAATGGCGCGTAGGCCATGGCGCGTCCCTCTTGTCGTTGAACAGACGTTTAGAAGGGGGGCGCCGTAGCGTCCGTCAAGCCCAGCGTTGGCGCGCGGCCTCGATGATCCGCACCGTCTCCGACCATTCGACCAGGCCGGCGACCTCGCTGTGATGGAAGAACCGCGCCTCGGCCGCATCGTCGCCCGCCACCGGCTCGCCGGAGAGCCAGCGGGCGGCGAAGTCGATCAGGACGTAGTGACGGGTCACATCGCCCGAGGTGCGGGAGGTGAAGACGGCGTCCAGCACCTCGATGAGGCCCAGCAACTCGACCTCGACGCCGGTCTCTTCCTTCAGCTCGCGAAGGGCGGCGGCCTCGACGGTTTCGCCAAACTCGATGCGGCCGCCCGGCAGGCTCCATTGGCCGAGCCTCGGCGGCGTGCCGCGCCGGACCAGCAGGACCTCCTCGCCGCGAAGGACGACGACGCCGACCGCCGGAACCGGGCTTTGGGTCACGTGGCGGTCCAGCCGCCGTCCACCACCATCGCCGCCCCGTTCGCCGAGGCGCCGAGGTCGGAGACCAGATAGAGCAGCATGCCGCCGAGCTGCTCGAAGGTGACGAACTTCTTGGTCGGCTGGGCGGCGAGGATCACGTCGCTCATCACGGCCTCCTCGCTGATCCCGCGCGCCCTGGCCTGATCGACGATCTGGGCCTCGACCAAGGGCGTCTTCACATAGCCCGGGCAGATGGCGTTGCAGGTGATCCCGTCGCGGGCGACCTCCAGCGCGATGGTCTTGGTCAGGCCGAGCACGCCGTGCTTGGCCGCCACATAGGCCGACTTGAACGGCGAGGCGACGAGGCCGTGGGCCGAGGCGATGTTGACGATCCGCCCGCGCCCCTGCGCCTTCATCGGCGGGATCGCCGCCTTGGCCGCATGGAAGGCGCTCGTCAGGTTGATGGCGATGATCCGGTCCCACTGTTCGGCCGGGAAGCTCTCGACCGGTGCGACGTGCTGGATGCCGGCGTTGTTGACCAGGATGTCGAGGCGGCCGAACTCGCGGTGCGCGAAGGCGACCATGTCGGCGATCTCGCCCGGTTTGGTCATATCCGCCGGGTGGTAGAGGGCGCCCGGGATGCTGGCCTGCGCCGCCTTGATCGCGGCGGGATCGCCAAGGCCGTTGAGCACGACATTGACGCCCTGCCCCGCCAGCTGCCGGGCGAGCGCCAGGCCGATGCCGCTGGTCGAGCCCGTCACCACCGCCGCGTGCCCCTTGAGACCGAAATCGACCGCCATGGGTCAGCTTCCCTTCAGCGGCGGCTGCGGCCGCGCGAATATCCAGTCGGTGTCGGTCGAGAGCTTCGGCTGGAAGGCATAACCCTCGACGTTGAAGCTTTTCAGCTTCTCGGCCTGCTCGATCCGGTGGTCGATGGCGTAGCGGGCCATCAGGCCCCGCGCCTTCTTGGCGTAGAAGCCGAGCACGCGCAGCTCGCCGGCCTTCTCTTCCTTGAAGTGGCAGGTGACGACCGGCATCTGCAGCGCCGCCACATCGACCGCGCCGAAGTATTCCTGGCTGGCGAGGTTCACCAGCGTCGGGTCCTTCATGCCCTTCGCCGCTTCGTTCAGCGTCTGCGCGACGGGCTTCTTCCAGAAGGCGTAGAGGGTCTTGCCGCGCCTGGTCTTCAACCCCACGCCCATCTCCAGCCGGTAGGGCTGCAACGCGTCGGCCGGGCGCAGCACGCCGTAGAGACCGGACAGGATGCGCAGATGCTCCTGCGCCCAGTCGAAGCCCTTCCTGTCGAGCGTGCGCGCCTGCAGCCCTGCATAGACGTCGCCGTTGAAGGCGATGGCCGCCTGCAGGCCGTCCTCCATCTCCGGATCGAAGTGCTGGAAGCGTTCGTGGTTCAGGGCCGCGAGATTGTCGGAGATGCCCATCAGCCGCTTCAGGTCACGCGGCCGCAGCTTCTTCGCCACCTGCGCCAGCTCGGCGATGTCGTCCTTCAGCGCCGGCGTGGTCAGCGGCAGCGGCCGCTCGGGCGGATCGAAGTTCAACGACTTCGCGGGCGAGATCACCATCAGCATGCGCTGAGCCTTAGCCCCTGCACGCGAGTCAGAAAAGCACGCGCGGGTTCATGATCCGCTTTGGGTCGAGGGCCGCTCGTACAGCCCGCAGCGCTTCGACCTCGACCGGCGATTTGTAGCGTAGCGCCTCGGCCGTCTTCATAGCGCCCAACCCATGCTCGGCGCTGATCGAGCCGCCCATGGAGGCGACGATGTCGTGGACGATGCGCGAGCCCTCGTCGCGCAGGTCGTTGTGGCGCGCGTCGTCGCCGCCCTCCCCTCGCAGCACGTCGTAGTGGATGTTGCCGTCTCCGACGTGACCGAAGGCGACGACCCGAACGCCGGGGGCGAAGTGGGTCACGGCGGCGGTGGCGGCAGCGATGAACTCGGCGATGCGGGAGACGGGCACGGAGACGTCGTGCTTCCAGGCCGCGCCTTCGGGCCGCTGGCCGCCGGACTGGTTTTCGCGCACGGCCCAGAAGGCCTTCGCCTGGGCGTCGGTCTGGGCGATGGCGGCGT
>CAMLKO010000209.1 GCA_946480495.1 uncultured Caulobacteraceae bacterium | reverse complement strand
TGAAGCGCTCGTAGTGGCCAAGGTCGAGGTCGGTCTCGGCGCCGTCGTCGGTGACGAAGACTTCGCCGTGCTGGTAGGGGCTCATCGTCCCCGGATCGACGTTCAGGTAGGGGTCCAGCTTGCGCAGGCGCACCTTGTAGCCGCGAGCCTGCAGCAACGCGCCAAGAGCCGCGGAAGCGAGGCCTTTTCCGAGAGAGGAAACCACGCCGCCGGTGATGAAGATGTACCGGGCCATGGGAGGTCAGATTAGCCCTGATTCGGGCTGTCGATCCCGGAGGTCGATCACTTTGGCTGTGGACTCTCTTACTGCGTCGGCGAATTCGTCGTGTTGGTGTCGAGTGCGGGCACGCCGAGGCTGGGCGTCGGCGCCGTCAGCGGCGCGGGCGCGGCCTCGCTGTTGGTGGGACCGGTCGGCGCGACGGGCGCCGGCGGCAGGTTGAGCTGGTTCGGATCGATCTTCTGCGCCTTCAGCTGGGCGGTCAGCGAGTCGGACGTCCGCGCCCGGCCGCTGATCAGCGTCAGCGCGATGCTCAGCACCAGGAAGGCCGTGAACAGGATCCAGGTCGTGCGGGTCAGCAGGTCGCCCGCGCCGCGCGCCGTCATGAAGCCGGCGGGTCCGCCGCCCATGCCCAGCGCCCCGCCCTCGGAACGCTGCAGCAGCACCACGCCGACAAGCGCGATGCAGACCAGGATATGAATCGTAAGCAGGATGCCGAGCAGCATGGGCGGGTCAGTCTCGAAAAACGAAGCGGCCCCTCTACACGGAAAGGGGGGCGGAGGCCATAGGGCGCTTTAAGCCGCCTCTATGATGGTGAGGAAGTCGGCCGCCTTCAATGAGGCCCCGCCGACCAGCGCGCCCCCCACCTCGCGCGCCTTGAGGATCTCGGCGGCGTTGGAGGGTTTCACCGAGCCGCCGTAGAGGATCGGGATCGCCGCGCCCCAGTCGCCGAAGCGCTCGCGCAGGACGGCGCGGATGGCGATGTGCACTTCCTCTATCTGTTCGATGGTGGCCGTCAGCCCCGTCCCGATCGCCCAGACCGGCTCGTAGGCCACGGCGAACTCGCGGCGCGACAGCGTGGCCGGCAGCGAGTCTCTCGCCTGCCGCGTCACCACTTCCAGCGTCTTGCCGGCCTCACGCTCCGCCAGCGTCTCGCCGACGCAGACGATGGGCTCCAGCCCGGCCCGCAGCGCGCCCTCCACCTTGGCGGCGACGATGGCGTCGGTCTCGCCGTAGCCCGCTCGGCGTTCGGAATGGCCGAGGATGACCAGCGTCGCGCCGGCGTCGGCCAGCATCTCGGCGGAGATGTCGCCGGTGAAGGCGCCCGCCTCCTCCGCGCGGCAGTCCTGGCCGCCGATATCGACGCCCGAGCCGCCCAGCAGCTCGGCCATGCGGTGGATCAGCGTCGCGGGCGCGCAGATGGCGACGCGCGCGCCCATCGGGTGTTCGTCGACAGCCGCGGCCACCGCCCTCGCCTCGTCCAGCGAGGCGGCCAGGCCGTTCATCTTCCAGTTTCCGGCGATCAGCGGCCGGGGCGTGATCAGGGTCATGCAGCCCCGCTACGCGATGACGGCCGCGCTGCCAAGCGCCGTGCGCGCTTGCGGGCGCAAGGCGGCGTCCACTATACCGCGTGAGCGCCGCCGCAGGGGCGCTTCGCGCCCAAGGGTCTTCATGTTCTCCGCCGTCCGTAAATTCGCGAAGTCGTTCGTCGCCCGCATCCTGCTGGGCATCCTGATCGTGTCCTTCGCCATCTTCGGGATCGGCGACGTTTTCCGCCAGGCCCGCAGCGACACCGTCGTGAAGGCGGGCTCGCGCGAGATCAGCATGGCCGACTTCAAGCGCGAGTTCGACGGCTACAAGCAGCAGACCGAACAGCGCGTCGGTCAGCCCATCCCCACCGAGATGGCCGTCGAGAAGGGCCTGGACCGCCAGGTGCTGGAAGGACTGGCCGGCCGCGAATCCTTCGCCGAGCTGATGCACCGGATGGGCGTGCGCATCTCCGACCAGCAGCTGGTCAGCGAGATCCGGAAGATCCCCGCCTTCTTCGACAAGCTGACCGGCAAGTTCGACGAGAAGCTCTACGCCGGCGCCCTGGCCGAGCGGCAGCTGACGCCTGCGATGTTCGAACGCTACATGCGCGATGACATGTCCCAGCAGCAGATGATGACGGCCATGGCGGCCGGGCTGACGACGCCCAGGGCCTATGGCGCGCTGGGCGCGGGCTACCTGCTGGAAAGCCGTGACGCGACCTGGTTCCTGATCAACCCGACCATGGTCCCGCCGCCGGCCGAGCCCACCGACGCGCAGCTGATGGCCTTCATGAAGGAAAACGCCGCGCAGCTGATGCGGCCGGAGTTCCGCCAGCTGACCATCGTGCGCTTCAGCTCCAAGGCGCTGATCCCCTCGATGAAGGTCGATCCGGCCGAGGTGAAGAAGCGCTACGACTTCGCCAAGGACTCCATGTCCACGCCCGAGACCCGCACCGTGGTGCAGATCCCGGCGAGGGACGCCGCGTCCGCCGCCCGCGTGGCGCAGGCGCTGAGCAGCGGGACCGATATCGCGCCCGCCGCCAAGATGATCGGCGTCGAGCCGGTGCTCTATGTCGACAAGCCCAAGAGCGCGATCGTCGACCCGAAGGTGGCCGACGCCGCCTTCTCGCTGCCCGCCGGCGCGGTCAGCCCGCCGATCCAGGGCCAGCTCGGCTTCGCGGTGGTGAAGGTGATGAAGATCACGCCCGGCAAGCAGATCGCCTTCGAGCAGGCCAGGCCCCAGATCGAGGCGCAGATCCGCGAGGATGAGGCGGGCCAGCAGGTCTATAACCTCAGCCAGGTCTACGACGACGCCCACACGGCCGGCGCGAGCCTGACCGAAGCCGCCGCCAAGGCCGGCGTGCCGGTCGAGACGACCGCGCCCGTCACCGCCCAGGGCCAGCTGCCGGACGGCAAGCCCTCCAACATCCCGGCCGAAATCCTGAAGACCGCCTTCGACCTGCCCGCCGGCGGCGAAAGCGACATCGAGGAAGCGGGCAAGGGCGAATACTACGCCGTGCGCGTCGACAAGGTCCTGCCGCCCGCCCTGCCGCCGCTGGCCGAGGTGCGTCCCCAACTGGCGCGGGTCTATATGCTGCAGCAGCTGACCAAGGCGATGCAGGCCAAGGCCGACGCGCTGGCCGCCCGGGTGCAGAAGGGCGAGCCGATCGAGAAGGTCGCCGCCTCCATCGGCGTCCACCCGGTCACCGTCGCCGGCGCCAGCCGCTTCCGCGCCCAGCAGTTCGCCGGTCTCGGGCGCGACTTCCTGGGCAAGATGTTCACGGCCAAGCCCGGCGAGGTCTTCACCGCCCAGGCGCCGCAGTTCGGCATCGCGGTCGCCAGGGTCGACGGCGTCCATACAGCCCGGCCCGAGGACGCCGCGCCGCTGGTCGAACAGCAGCGCAAGGAGCTGACCCAGGACCTCTTCGAGCAGGTCGGCAACGCCGCCGAGCGCTACGCGCGCGACAAGATCAAGGCCAAGACCTACCTCGACCGCGCCCGCATGGCGCTGGGCG